>JAEUSG010000222.1 GCA_016788315.1 Fibrobacterota bacterium
CGTGCCGTTTTATATCAAGTGTAAAGAATGCACTTTTCAGAATTTGTCCGGGAGCGCTTTCACGTGTAAGAATCCAGCGCACCTTGTCTCCCTTTACTTCGTACGTCCGCCCGCCTATCTCAATGCGCACGACCTTTACCCTGCCGCATTCAGCAGTTTCTGCAATCGAGATATCCTCAAGGGATCCTGAGCCAGAACCTTTGAGCACTGATGGTATTGTCTTATGGAGAATCTTTTCCAGCTGATGCCTTGTCCAGCTCTCCTCCCAGCGGAAATGGGGGGAAGTTGTATTAAACTCACTGTCAGGAACACTCCGCAGATAGGTTCTTACTCCCCTATCTGGCCACATCTCTTCAATGTTTGCTGTACGACCAGGACTCGTTGAGAAATAGAAAGACTGAATGAGTGAATCTCTGCATGAAACAACCATGTCGGCGGTTGCGTCAACAGCAGCGTTTGCAAGTAGATATTCTTTCTCTGTTCCTTTGTATACCTGATCGTTCTGATCACTGTATACATCGAAACCGTCTGTACGCTGATTGTCAAGTCTTGAATATGTATACGTTCTGGCAATGATAGCCTGTACCTTCAGAGCTTCAAAGTACGAGGAATCCCTGGTTCCAATTTCATAGGGCAAAACACCTTTAAGGTAATCCTCAATACTGACTTCATTAACGGCAATAGAGGCGCCATTTTTATTTACGGTAAAAAGAAGCTTGCCTCTGTATGAATTTCCATTAATAGTGAACCGTCCATTTTCATCAAACGGTTCAAACACAACCGGCAGATCGAACTTTTCATCTGCTTCCTTTATGTTTGCTCTGCCTCCATTCAAGGAAACTGTATAACGTTCTTCTTTACATTCCACACTTTCATCCTCAGAACGGATAACAAATTTTCCTGAAAGAGTTATGGATTCATTTTTTACACCTGTAGCAAGTAATACCTTTACGGTATTCCTGCTTACCCGCACATCAGCAACATTTGCTGCGGCACCGCTGGTCGTAAATGGCGAATCGGCAACGGCAGGAGACAACGGCATCTCAATTGCAGACGGAGCTGGAGGAACTTCCTGCGGAATGACATCACTGACTGCTGCTGGTTTTGAAAAAAGTGAGTCGGGAAGCCTCTTAACCGGCCTTTCAGCAAACTCACCCTTAACAGCCGGAGTCATGCATCCTGTAAATAGAATACAAAGAAACGGAACTGCTGTGAGTAGACGTCTCACTCCATTTCCTCGATGATTCTCTTGAGCTCTTTCTTGACAAACATCTTCTTAACCGGAGAGAGCCGATCTATGAAAAGAATGCCGTGAAGATGGTCGTATTCGTGCTGAAATACCCGCGCCCGGAGGCCCGTTACTCCTGTTTCGGTATGTTTTTTACCTTTGAGATCGGTATACTCAATGTCAATCGTATCTTTGCGCTGAACCTTTTCGTGAATTTCAGGAACTGAAAGACAGCCCTCTTCATATCCTTCGTCCTTACCGTAGGCTTTAAGGAGCTTCGGGTTTATAAAAACCTCTTCAACTCCATCTTTCTCCTTACCTTCATCCCTGTTCCAGTCATGATTGATGACAAAAAGTGAGATTGAAAGGCCTATCTGCGGTGCGGCAAGACCGACCCCCCTGTTCTCGTACATCGTATCGAACATATCCTTTACAATTGTCTTCAGTTCAGGATCGGTCGGATCGGCAGGTGCGGCCTTTCTCTTAAGAACGGGATCACCGCATATCAGTATATCACGTACTGCCACTTTTAATTACTTCTTTTTCTCGGCTTTGAGTTCTGCCTCAACTTCCGGAGTGACTATAGTACTTATAGCAGATCTTCTGAAATCTACTTCAGCACCCTGTGAAATTTTAAGTGTAACAACCTGTCCTTTAACCTCTGTTACAAGACCAAGAATACCGCCAACAGTGATAACGCGATCGCCCTTCTTGATGGCATCGAGCATTTTCTGCAATTCCTTCTGCTTTTTACTCTGAGGACGGATTATGAAGAAGTAGAATATTGCAAACATTACAAGCATCATAGGAAGCATATTCATAAGTCCGGCAGAACCCTGTGCAGGAGCTCCCTGAGCGGATGCAGCAATTGCCGTTAGAAGAACAAGCGAAACGATTTTCATTAGGAATCCTTTGTTTAAGATTAATTAGCTTTTAAAGATAATAATTTTAGGATTTAAAAAAAACAGATAACTCTTTTGTATTCAGATAGATATGGTATTTGAACACTAGCGGCAATCAAATAACACATAATTCCGAGTATATTAATTTCTTGCCTAACAATGCATTAAATCGTATTTTACATTTAGTCGCCCTAAACGTAAAATATGAATGCAAATATGCTTCGTCCATTTTGGTTGAATAAGTTAAAAGCTGCCTGGGAAAAACGACCTATCATTTGGCTTTCCGGAGTCAGAAGATCGGGCAAAACAACTATTGCTAAAATGATGCCTGATACACACTTTCTTAACTGTGATCTTCCATCTACTGCACGTGAATTAACCGATCCTGAGTATTTCTTAAAATCTCAACAAAGCGGTTCAATTATAGTTTTTGATGAAATCCACAGACTCGAGGACCCGACAACAGTGCTTAAGATTTGTGCAGATGAATTTCCAACTCTGAAGATACTGGCAACTGGCTCCTCCACATTAACTGCCAGCTCCAAATTCAAAGACACATTGACAGGTAGAAAAATCGACATCTTTTTACCTCCAGTTATTTGGCCTGAGACAAAAAACGAGTTTAATATCAAAAATCTTAATCTCAGACTACAAAGAGGTGGTTTGCCCGAGCATCTGCTTATGGAAAACTATACTCCGGAATACTACAGTGAATGGATTGATAGTTTTTTCGCTCGTGATATTCAGGAACTATTTTCTGTGCGAAACAGATCCGGCTTTTTGAATTTATTCAGACTTTTGCTGCGACGAAGCGGTAGTACTGTTGAATACTCTTCTTTATCGCAGGAAAGTGGCATTAGCCGTCCTACACTGAGTTCATATATAGAGGCACTTTCTATTGCAAATGCAATTTTTCTACTGCCGCCCTTTCATGGTGGAGGCAAACGTGAACTGATAAAGCGACCAAAAGTGTATGCGTTTGACACTGGGTTTGTTGCATTTGAAAATGGGTGGGATACATTAAGAGAATCCGAGCAGGGAACTTTATGGGAACATCTCGTCCTCGACTCTTTGCGCACAACTTTTTCCGACGAAAGAATACATTACTGGTGCGACAAAACAGGAAGAGAAATCGACTTCGTCATCAAACAAGGAAGAGAAGCTATTACCATTGAATGTAAATTGAACCCAGATAAGTTTGACACTGACAATTTGCAAAATTTTAGAACACTCTATGAGAGCGGCAAAAATTTTGTCGTTTCGCCGCACATAAAAAAACCATACACCAGAAACATTAAGAACTTAGAAATCATCTTTTGCGACATTGACCATATAATGTTGACCGAAAATTTGTAAGTCGGCGATCAATTCACAAATCGGCAGATCTGAATTGCAATTCGTACAACCTGGAATAGGTACCCCGTTTTGCCATAAGCTCTTCGTGCGAGCCCGATTCGGTTATTACACCATCATCGATAACAAGTATACGTGTTGCCCGTTTGATGGTCGATAACCGATGAGCAATTACAACAGCTGTCCTTTTCTCAATAAGATGGTCAATTGCCGTCTGCACTTTTGCTTCAGACTCATTATCAAGGGCGCTTGTCGCTTCGTCGAAGATGAGAATATCGGGATTCCTCAGTACTGCGCGGGCAATACATAGTCTCTGGCGCTGACCACCCGACAGTTTTGTACCGCGATCACCGATTACAGTTTCAAAACCATTCGGTAGATCTTTAATGAATTCCATCGCATTAGCGGCTTCCGAAGCTTTTACCAAATCCTCCTCTTTAACATTGTCAAGGCCGTATGCAATATTATTTCGCACAGTGTCATGAAACAGAATTGTTTCCTGAGTGACTATTCCCATCCGCTTCCTGATGGAATCGAGCTTCAAATCTCTCATATCATATCCATCAATATTGACAGAACCAATATCAGGATCGTATAGACGAGGTAGCATGTCTGCTAGAGTGGTCTTTCCCCCGCCGGAAGGTCCTACAAGAGCGATAATCTCACCTTTTTTAATTTTGAAAGAGAGATTTTTAAGCACTGGAGCATCTTTAAGATATCCGAAAGTTACATTCTTAAACTCAATGCCGTCCGTGAATGTTTTCAGCTCAACTGCATTAATCTTTTCAGGAATTGTTGTTGGAGTGTCAAGAATCTCAAAAACACGTCCAGCGATAACCATACCACGCTGTAAACTGACAAAAAGGCTATTAAGATCCTTTATTGGCTTCATCATCGAAAACATAAAGGCCACATAAACCACAAAATCGCCAGAGGTCATATCCGAACTCGTATTCATGACTCGCGTTTTAAGTGCAAAAACAACTATGCCAAGACCAATAATTGTTGTAGTCAGTTCAGAAATTGGAGCAGCAAGCAAATCGTACCGTCCAATTTTGAATGAAGTTTTCTGCAATCTTTTGACAGCATTCTTATATCGGTCAGCCTCAAATTTCTGCGTACTGGAACCGATTACGAGTCTTATTCCTGCAAAAGCTTCCTGAGCAGTTGAAAGCATCTCTCCAATAATTTCCTGTAGCTTATGCTGAAACCCTTTCAGAAAACGGGCAAGTTTATCAAGAAGGAAGAGCATTGGCATAAAACAGAAAATCAGGATAAGAGTCAATTTCCAGTCTATCCAAAGAATCATAGCGAAATAGAAGACAACCATTACAACGTTTGTAATGATACCTGAAGCATTTGTAATGATGATGTCCTGAATGATATTAACTTCACCGACAACACGGTTAAGCAATTTCCCAGCTTTATGCTCATTAAAAAAGGGCATTGAAAAGGTCATGACTTTGTCATACATATCTGTCCGGACACGCGCCATTGTACGCAAATTCAGAGCCAGAAAGATTATTCTGCGGGCATATTCACTCATAGTTTTTATCGCAATACCGACAGCAATCACCAGAACTACGAATATCAATATTGAGCCGACCGGCCCGCTCTTCAGATAATCATTAAATGAACTGCTTATTGATATTTTTGCCTGTTTGAAACTCTTTTCACCTTTAACTGCCTGCTTGAGTTCATAACCAGACTGCCTGACGATACTCTTTGCAAATCTCAATGCCTCACCTGGTTTGGCCCTGTTTTCCTGTGCAATCAGCTCCTCTTTAGTTTTAGAAAGAATCCCGTCAAAAATAGGTTTTAGCATGAAAAGAGAGGCTGCACCAGAAAATGTCAGCAGGAAGATCATTGCCATACCAGCAATTGCCAGATGCATATTTGGCTTGAGATATGAAAAGAGGCGTCGGTATAGTATAAAGTTCATTTGGCATATGAAATAATATATTCCCCACTGCTTAAACAACTTGCGGATAAATTGCTCTTGAATAAGCCAATTTAGTATCTTTACAGCACTTATAAACAGAGTGTTCTATAAGTAAGAGCCGGTGAAGAGCAGATATGTAACCGGTTTACACATTTAATATCTGAAAGGGTCAAAAATGGCAACACTTTCATTCCGTGGAGTCTGCAAAGACTTCAAA
Source organism: Fibrobacterota bacterium (assembly GCA_016788315.1). Taxonomy (GTDB): domain Bacteria; phylum Fibrobacterota; class OXYB2-FULL-49-7; order OXYB2-FULL-49-7; family JAEUSG01; genus JAEUSG01. Next base: position 5,643 of record JAEUSG010000222.1, read on the forward strand.
GGCGGAGTTCAGGCAGTAAAAGACTTCAATCTCGAAGTCAAAGACAGAGAATTCATCGTTCTGGTCGGTCCATCCGGCTGCGGTAAAACAACAACACTTCGTATGATTGCAGGTCTAGAATCTGTAACTAGAGGTGAAATCTGGATCGACAACACTGTTATCAATGATGTTCCGCCAAAAGATCGCGACATCGCGATGGTTTTCCAGAACTACGCTCTATATCCTCACATGGACGTTTATAACAACATGGCTTTCGGTCTTAAACTTCGCAAGTTTCCAAAAGAAGAGATCGACCGCCGCGTAAAAGAGGCATCAGACATTCTTAATATCCGTCAGTATCTTGCCCGCCGTCCAAAAGAACTCTCCGGTGGTCAGATGCAGCGCGTTGCAGTAGGCCGAGCAATCGTCCGCCATGCAAAAGTCTATCTTTTCGATGAACCTCTTTCCAACCTTGATGCCAAACTTCGCGTTGAAATGAGAGCAGAGCTTAACAGACTTCACAACAGACTTCAGGCTACAATGGTTTATGTTACACACGACCAGGTTGAAGCCATGACCCTCGGCGACAGAATTGTAATCATGAAAGATGGTTATATTCAGCAATGCGCCTCACCGCTTGAACTTTATGATTATCCTGTTAATAAATTTGTAGGCAGCTTCATCGGTTCTCCTCCAATGAACTTCATCGCCGGTAAAATAGAAGGAACTGCTGACGACATGAGTTTTGTTTTCGGCGACTTCAAAGTTCCCCTAGTTGACAGAATCAAGAAAAAGGTTCAGCCTCTTCTTAATCAGGAGGTCTTCTTCGGCGTACGCCCTGAACATGTTTACGACTCAAAGTTTGTAAAAGAGGGCGGTTCAACCGCTCCTGTTCACGGAACAATTGAGGTTATTGAGAGACTTGGAAATGAAATTCTCATTTACCTCTCAGTTGCAGGGCAGAAGCTTATCCTTAAGGAAGATGCCCATTGCAAAGCTGAAATCGGTGAGAAAATCAATATCAGCTTCAATATGAATTCGGTACATATCTTCGACAAGAAAACCGAATCTAACTTTACACTGAAGTAATAATTTTGTAGTATTTACAAGACCCCGGCGCAAACATAAATGCCCGGGGTCTTTTTTATGATAATGATGAATAAAAAACTTCAGAACATCTTAAAGATTGCAGTATCAATTTCCTTAATCGGATGGATGCTCTATAAAGCGGACACAAAAGCTATGCTGAGTGTCGTAGCAAATGCCGATCCTCTTTTCTGTGCAGCAGTTCTATTGAGTTTTATAATTATCAATATCACTCAGGTAATAAGATGGTACGCCCTACTTAAGGGTAAAGTTGAAGGAGTAGGTTTCAAGAGTCTGCTGAAGTTCCATATGATCAGCATATTTTTCCAGAGTTTTCTTCCCTCTTCATTCAGTGTCGATGTCGTAAAAGGCTTTCTGCTGTCGAAACTAACCGACAAAAGCAAGGCATACGGATCTGTTGCCTTTGCCCGTTTCATAGGAATGATCGTACTATTTATGTTCATGGCAGTCATCCTAATATTACAACCTGATTTAGTAATGGGACAGCTTTATTCACGAGAACTTATTGTTGCTCTTTTTGCAGTTTGCGGACTTTCTCTTGTTATTTTCAGCAAAAAAGTATCGCGTTTTATCTTCAGCCGATTTCCTAAATTTTCCGCATCGTCAATATTTAAAAAGTCAAAACAGTTTCGTGAAGATATATATGCATACAGGAAAGAGCCGATGATAGTTATTAAAACAGTCATTTACTCAACAATAATTCACCTCTGCACTATAGGAACAGCATATTTTTCGTATCAAGCGATAAATGTAGATGTGCCGTTTTCGGTTCTGCTAGTCGTATCGCCGATTGTTTATGCCGCTCTGCTATTGCCGATCTCCATAAACGGCATTGGCGCAAGAGAGGGGCTTTTCCTTCTCCTTCTTGCACCATGGGGGATTAATATCGAGAATATTCTTGCCTCTTCTCTCATATGTTATGTTTCGGTATATGCTCTCTGCCTATTAGGCGGAGTGGTCTATTTTCTAAGTAATGTGAAAGGTATACAAAGTGACAAAAAAGAAGAAACCGGAATCGGTTCAGCAGGTTAAGCCAGCTGAAATTAAAAAGGAGTTTTCCTTAACAGACCGCTCCTCAATCATAACAATAATTCTCCTCGCGCTTGTTTTTTTCCTGCCGTTCATCATCTCTGATAAAATGTTCTATGGATCAGATACGCTGAACGGTATTTACTCAAGATATTTTTACGCAGACTTTTTCGAAAAATATCAATCATTACCTAAAGTTCTTTCTGTAACTCTCTCAGGCATGCCTACTGTTGAAGCCTTTTTCGGTGATTACTATTATCCTCTTGCCATACTACAGTTCATCTTTGACATTCCCCGTGCACTTGGATACAAATATCTTGTTACAGTTGTTTTAGCTGGCCTCTTTATGTGGACTTTTCTGAGGCGCGGTCTGAATCTAGGCCGTGAAGCTGCACTTGTCGGTGCTGTAGCGTTCATGTTCAACACACAGTTCATCTCCCATTTCTTCCCCGGTCATGATGGAAAAATGTTTGTTATAAGCTGGCTGCCACTTTCTCTCTTTGCAGTAAAAAGGCTTTGCGACACAGCAAAGATTCGATATGCAGTTCTGCTTTCGCTTTCTGTAGGCATGTGCATCCTTACCTCACATATACAGACTACCTATTTCTCATTATGGGGAATCGGACTCTATTTTCTTTACGAGGGAATTTCTGCTCTTCGTGCTGACAAGGCAAGAGTAAAATTCATCGGTAAAGTCGCCATATTCTCTCTTGGAATTGGTCTTGGGTTGGGCATAGGTATGGTTCAATTCCTTCCTCCGTACAAATTCACAAAACAGTATTCTGTTCGCGGAACGGGTGAAAAAACAACTTATGAACATGCAACATCATGGTCTATACACTGGGAAGAGGCTGCTTCATTTATTATTCCTGAATTCTGTGGTTTTTCTGCAAAAGATGCCGACACAAAAACCGAATACTGGGGCAGGAATCCATTTAAACTTAACAGCGAATATGCAGGCATTGTCGCGTTGCTCATATCAATTTTCGGTCTATTCGCATTCAAAAAAGATAAATTCCTGCGCTTCCTTGCCTTTATGGGCGGCGGTGCACTCATCTTTTCCCTTGGTGCCAACACACCGCTCTTTCATCTATTCTACAACTTTGTTCCTGGTGTAAAACTATTCCGTGCTCCGAGCATGATTCTATTCTGGATGGCTGCTGTACTAACGATAGGAGCAGCTTACACTATCAATAGATTATTATCAGAAGAGATTCCATTCAAAAGCCGTGAGCTTTGGGCAAAGCGGGTACTTATTGCCATTGCAATTTGCGGCGCCTTGACTCTTTTGGTCACAGCGGGGCAATCTGTTGTTCTTGACACCTGGAAGTCAATAATGTACTCGCTAATGACCGACAGAAACGTTTCTGCGTTCAATGCAAACTACAGCAACTTTGTAAAGGGAGCATGGATCACTTTTTTCATCGGTGGCGGCGCACTCTTTGCACTCTATCTCTACTTAAAGGACAGCCTGAAACCGGCAGCTTTCATAATTGTGCTGCTAATACTGGCTATTGCTGATCTTTTTCGAGTGAACAGTTATTTCTATAAACTCATAAATCCTGACGAGTACATTTCCAGAAATGAACCAGCTCTCCTCTCACTTTCCCGGGAAGCTGAGAAAGATTATTTCCGTGTGCTTCCAATACCAGGACAGATAGGAAACAGCGATCCACAGATTTACGGACTTGATAACACTTTAGGCTTCCACGATAACGAACTCGCCTGGTATCGTGAATTCACAGGTGGTCAACAGCGTGAAAACCTCTTTTACCTACTTCAGCAGAACAAACTGGACAGCAACCCATTCCTTGATCTGCTTAATGTAAAGTATATCCTATACCGAGGCGGCAACTCTCCTGTTCAGATTGCAAGAATTTCAACAGCTCTACCGCGTGCTTTCTGCGTAACCGACTTTGAGGTCACAGATCCAAAACTTATGGGAGCGAAACTTCGCGAACCAGGCTTTCCGTACCGAACACGCATTCTTCTCGAGAAGATGCCACCTGCAGGTTATCTGCCTGTTCAGGATAGTGTACCGGTGGGCATGGCGTCTTACAAAATCAATGTTGAGGATCGCATTATTGAAACAGAGATGACCAGACCCGGCTTTGTTGTTGTTTCAGATGTATATATGCCCTACTGGCAGGCCACGGTGAATGGTAAGTCGACAGATATTTATAAAACAGATATCGCCATAATGGCTGTTCCCGTCCCTGCTGGAAAGAGTACAGTCGTTATCAAATACTACTCCCCTTACATTGCTGCCGGAACCAAGATTACCTTTGCATCAATTGTAATCTGTCTTTTACTTTTAACTTTGGATTATTTTGTTATTGGAAAGCTCTGCTGTAAAAGAAAAGAGGAAGCGGCGGTGGTAAATGTGTAAAAAAGTCTGCATAACAGGTGTGTATGGTCTACTGGGGCAAAATCTTGTTAAGGTTTTTTCCTCTGCCGGATATGATATTTCCGGTATCGATCTTTTATCAGAACCACAGCCTCAGGAAGGGCTAAAGGAATATTTCATTGCTGACATTACTGATGAAAAAACAATAGCTCCCCTCCTCAAGAGCATAAATCCTGATGTCTTCATAAATACTGCCGCTTTAACAAACGTAGACCTTTGTGAAACAGAGAGAGCAAAGGCAGAGGCGCTTAACGGTCTTGCCGTAGGGTATATGGCAGCTGCTCTGCCGTCTAGTTGCCGTTTTGTTCAGATCTCGACTGACTATGTCTTTGACGGTGTAGCCGGCCCATACAATGATGACTCACCTGTAAACCCGATAAGCTGGTATGGCGCCACGAAACTCATGGGTGAAGAGGCCGTTCGTAACTGCAGAAAAGATGGGCTTATCATACGAACCATGGTTTTGATTGGCCGCATAAAGGGATTAAAACCGGATTTTATCCACTTCATTAAGAGCTCTCTGGAAAGCGGCAAAGCGATAAAAATCGTTACAGATCAGGTAGGCAATGTAACTCTTGCATCAAATCTTGCTGCAAATATAAAGTGCGCCGTAGAACTTGGCATAACAGGAACAATGGCTGTGGCCGGCAGCGAAAGGATAAGCCGATATGATTTCGCTTTAAAGGTTGCTGAAAGATACAATCTTGACAAATATCTCATATCACCAATTCTTACAGCAGATTTAAAACAGCCGGCAAAAAGACCGCTCTCCTCCGGCTTTACATTTAACAGAGCAAAAGAGTTCAGGGAAATTAAACTGCTAACTGTCGATCAAATGATGACGGAGTATGACAATGAATGAAAAAGCACTGATTGTTCTTCCAACATACAATGAAAAGGAGAACATTGAGGAAATAACTGCCGCAATTTTAAAGCAGATTCCTGAATTAAACATACTGATAGCCGATGACAACTCCCCAGACGGTACAGGAGCAATAGCCGACTCCCTTGCGGCAAAGGACAAGAGAATATTTGTACTTCATAGAGAAAAAAAGGAAGGCTTAGGCAGAGCCTACCTCGCAGGCTTCAAGTGGGGACTGGACAGAGGCTATGATCTTTTATTTGAGATGGATGCCGACTTCTCGCACGATCCAAAATATCTTCCTAAAATGATCGAGGCATCAAAAAATGCCGATCTTGTAATCGGTTCGCGATATGTTCAGGGTGTAAATGTAGTTAACTGGCCGATGTCCCGTCTGCTTTTAAGCTGGTGCGGTAATCAGTATGTCCGCCTTATTATTGGTCTTCCTGTTGCAGATGCTACTGCCGGTTTTAAATGTTTCAGAAGAACAACTCTTGAGAAACTTGATTTTTCAAAAATAGGCAGCAGCGGATACTCCTTCCAGATAGAGGTCAACTTCCATTGCTGGAAAAAAGGACTCAGGATTAAGGAAATTCCTATCGTTTTTACTGACAGAGAAAAGGGCACATCCAAAATGTCAACAGGGATTGTAAAAGAGGCTCTGCTACTTCTATGGAAACTTAAAATAACCAGCATATTCAGAAAATAAATGGTAACAAAAAATTCAGAATCACCGGAACTATCGGTTGTAATTGTAAGCTGGAACGTATCGGGCTTTTTAAACCACTGCCTCGACTCCGTAATGCGAGCATGCACCGGAATCGAATCAGAAATAATTGTAGTTGATAATGCATCAACTGACAACACGTCTGAAATGATCCGTGAAAAATATCCTGATGTCCGTCTAATTGAAAACGCTGAAAACAGAGGATATGGAGTTGCCAATAACCAGGGTCTGGACATAAGCCGGGGAAATTACGTTCTATTTCTCAATCCTGACACCATCCTGCCTAGAGATGCACTGAAGCTTTCGATAGATTATCTGACAGAGCATCCGAAGGCCGGCGTCATGAGTCTTAAACTGGTAGATGCTGACGGTTCATTTCAAGCTGCGTGCAGAAGAGGTTTTCCAACACCTTCCGCTGCTTTCTACAGAATGACAGGTCTTTCCGCACTATTCCCTAGAAGCAGACGTTTCGGAAAATACAATCTTACTTATCTTGACGAAGATGAAACTGTTCCAGTCGATGCAGTTTGCGGTGCATACATGCTTGGAAGAGCTGATATCCTGAAAAAAATAGGCGGCTTTGATAAAGATTTCTTCATGTACGGAGAAGATATAGACCTCTGCTGGCGTGTACGCAAAGAGGGGTACGACGTTGTCTATCATCCTGTTTCAGATGTCATCCATTTCAAAGGTGAAAGCAGCAGAAAAAACCGGTTGAAAAGCGCTGTAAGTTTTTACGACTCAATGTTCATTTTCTCCAAAAAATACTTTGCTGAAAAAATGAGTTTTATGCCGAGGAGTCTTCTTTTTCTTGGGATCTTTTTTAACGCCCTTGTGAAAGCTCCTGCAGAATGGTTCCTCAGATACTTTGCTGTGCCTGTTGATCTGTTTATTGTAAACGCAGTTCTATTTATGTTTCTGATGTATGAATTCGATTTGAGCTTTTATACAAATACGGATCCGGCATGGATTTCGTATTTGATCCATATATGCCTTTCGGGTGCATTCGGTTTCTCACTTTTCTTTCACGGAGCTTATTCCGGAAAGCCCAAGCCTATATCTGACTACATTAGAGCATCAGCTATTGCCACACTTCTATTCTTCTCGCTTGTTTACTTTATTCCATATGTTCAGTTTCCTAAAAAGGCGTTTACGGCAACCTGCGCCCTCTTAATGATCCTGATTCCCGGCTGGCGTTTTATCTTTTCACGTGCAGCTTTCCATCTCCATTCGCCACTTGCCCGCAGAAAAAGAGTTGTTATAGTTGGAAGCGGTGAACTCGCAAAAAAAGTATTCGACCGCCTTTCGGATGATGTTGAATACCATCACGGTTTCATCGGGTTTATTAAAACTGCAACAGACAATATTGAAAACCTGCCGGGGAAAATTATTGGAAACATAACTGAAATTAATGAGATCATTACTTCAAGAAAAGTAACAGAACTTGTTCTTGCTACAAAGGAAAGAGAACAGGTAGATCTTGTCAGACTAATAAATTATTGCGGCAAGAAGCATGTAAATATGAAAATTGTTGAGAGCATACCTGGACAGGCGCACTTTTATCTTCTCGATGTTGACCTTTCTGAGAACTTTATTCTATGACAACACTTAGAGAACGTGCAGCTGCGCTTGTTATTGAGGGAGAAACAATCCTTCTTGTCCGGCATTGTAAAAAAGGTCAAAGCTATTACCTGTTGCCAGGCGGCGGCATTGAAAAGTATGAAACCGCCGAAGATGCAATTGTGCGGGAACTTCGAGAAGAAACCGGACTTACTGCAGCTCCTGAAGAATGTGTCTTTATATCAGAGACAATTTCACCTGACGGCAACAGAAAAATAAGACAGTACGTACATCTGTGCACTGTAAGCGGCAGCATAGGCAAATCAATTGACCCTATGGTAGCTGAAGCGCTTTTTATGCCATTATCAGAATTTGAGAAGGTAAAATTTTATCCAAATATCAGACAGCACATTTTGGACGGCATCAAGAACGGTTTTCCTATTGAGCCGGAGAAGATGACAATTCCCTGGGAATAAAAATCAAATCCTGCAGGTTCTGATATCCGTTACAATAATACCTTTTGCTGAAATCGCCGCCAGCTGATCGATTATACCATTTGCATCAGATTTTTTGATCATTGATTTTACAGCAACCCAATCTGAATTGCTTAAGGGTGAAACGGTCGGTGATTCTATACCGGGAGTTATGCTGCACGCTTTGGCAAGTACGCTCTTTGGTATGTCGTACTCAACCATCTGATATTGTCTTGCAACAATAATCCCCTTAAGACGGTTATAAAAAATCTTCACATCTTGTCGTTCAGCAGTCTCTTTTGAACTGGATATAAGTACAGCTTCAGATTTCAGAATAGGTTCACCTGTGACAGTTAAACCTGCCTCAGTAAGAGTTCTGCCGGACTGAACGACATCAGCTATTGCATCTGCTACACCAAGTTTTATAGAAATTTCCACAGCACCATCAAGTTCTACTATGTCAGCTTTGAGGCCCTTTTTCTTTAAATCAAGTTCAACAAGCCTGGGATATGCTGTAGCTATGCGCTTATTGTTAAAATCTTCCACCTTCAAATCACTTTTTGAAGGAACAGCATACCTGAAAGTCGAATGTGCAAAGTCAAGCGGCAGCAGCTCAACAACATTTGCCCCGCTGTCTAGAGCGAGATCCTGTCCTGTTATACCAAGATCAAGAACACCTGTTCCAACATAAATTGCAATATCCCTCGGGCGCAGAAAGTAAAACTCAACATCATTATTTGAATCATGAATAATCAGTTCACTTGAACTTCGTTTGCATTTATATCCTGCCTCTGTAACTACTTTCAGAGCATCTTCTGAGAGAGAACCTTTGTTGGGTATCGCAATTTTTATCATATTTCCTCTAGAGGTAACGGTATACATCTTCTAATTTAATGTCGTTGGCAATCATCATAACCTGAAGATGATATAGAAGCTGAGAGATCTCTTCAGCAGTTTTCTCTTTTCCCTCATATTCTGCGGCAATCCAGACTTCGCCAGCTTCTTCAATTATCTTTTTACCGATAAAGTGCTTACCTTTTGCAAGTTCCTTTACAGTGCCGGAATCAGGATTTTTTTCTGCCGCCTTCAAAGACAGCTCAGTAAACAGTTCATCAAAACTTTTCATCTATACTCTCTTTTTTTCTGTATGCTATCCCGTTAAACTGAGCAATAAGAACACCGCTGTTGTTTGTAATATCAACATTATAGCAGGCTGTTCTTGCAGTAAGGTTGACCTCTTTGGCTTCAGCGGTAAGTATGTCGCCGGTTAACCCGGGCTTAAAAAATGATATCGTAGCGGTTAATCCGACTGCAACCAAACCATGTGCGTTCGATGCAGCAGCAAAGGCAAGGTCGGCTAAAGTAAAAAGAGCCCCGCCCTGAATTATGTTCACGCCGTTAAGATGGTTTTCACATACTGTCAGTGATGCTTTCGCAATTCCCGGTCTGACTTCAATCACCGACATACCGTTTGATGCAGCAAAGCGATCGTTTGTATTTATGAATTTTTTAAACTTCTCTAAATCCATTTACTTACCTGCTGCAACTTCCTGCATGGCCTCTCCGAGCAGTTTAACACCCTTTTCGATATCTTCAAGTGAACAGTTACTGAATGCAATACGTGCATAACCGTCGCCTTTGCCCTCTTCTGTGAATGGAGAACCTGTTACAAAGGCAACATTACGCTTCAATGCCGCTGTAAAAAGTGCTTTCGAGCCAATGTTCTTTGGTAGTGTTATCCAAACGAAGAAGCCGCCTGTCGGCTTCGACCAGCTCACCTCTTTTGGCATATATTTTTCAAGAGCAAGCATCATCATTGAGCACTTGCTGTGGTAAACTTCTCTCATCTTATCAACATAACCGTTAACATATCCCTTTTCGAGATAATCGGACGCGATTACCTGTGTATAGGATGAAGTGCAGGCATCTACACTCTGTTTTGCAATTTCAATCTGCCCGATGATCTTTGACGGCCCAGTTATCCAACCCAAACGCATTCCTGGAGACAGAATCTTGGAAAATGTATTAAGATATATTACCATATCCTTTGCACCAGGCAAAGACTTAATGGATTTGTAATCGGCGGCAGTCCCTTCAAAATAGAGCTCTCCATATGGGTCATCTTCTAGAATTGGAACATTGTACTTGATGGCCAACTCAAGCAATGCTTTACGTTTTGCCTGTGAGAGAGTGATTCCGGATGGATTCTGAAAGTTGGGGATTGTATATATGAATTTCGGCAATCTATTCTCTTTTGCAAGCCGTTTCAAAATGGTTTCTGTTGCATCGATTGAAATCCCGTCCGAATCCAGAGGTGCCCATTCGAAGTTTGCCCGTAGCGACTTAAATGATGCAAGAGCGCCGATGAATGTTGGTGACTCAACAATTATAGTATCACCAGGGTTTATAAGCGCCTTCGCCATTAGATAAATACCCTGCTGAGCACCAGTTGTTGTTATGATGCTCTGGTCGGTCATATCGATACCGTATGCTTCCATCCTTTTACGCAGATGTTCAAGCAGCGGTGGATAGCCGTTTGTCGCGCCGTATTGAAAGGCAGCCCGCTTTTTAGCTTCGCTCCAATCCTTTTCAATATCTGCCACTTCAGCAAATGGGAAGCGTAATCCGTCCGGCGAACCACCGCCAAAAGCAATTATTCCAGGCTTAGACGCTAGTTTCATCAGTTCTCTGATTTCTGAAGCCTGCATTCCAAGTGCATTATCTGACAGACGAAATGTGTTTTCCATATGTTTACATACTCCTCATTTGTATGGCGTAGAACACTCAATATAATTGATATTCTAGCTGTTGGTGGAGTCAGAAATGCAAAACCTTTTAAAACAAGGAACTTTCTCATGGAAATAAGAAAAGAACATATCGGTCCTTATACAATTTTCCGTCTTTCCGGTAACCTGGACCATGAGGCTGTGGATTTCACCTTGTCTGAGATTGCTGAACCAGGCGATAAAAGAATTGTTGTAGATATCGATAATGTCGATAAAATCGATAGTTCAGGATACGGAAGTCTTATTAAAATGTGGAAGGGCATTACCTATCACGGAGGAGAACTTCATCTTCTGTGTTCAAAGCGTTCTATCCTCATAAAGCTAGAAGAACTCAACCTTCAAAAAATTCTCCACATATTTAAGGACAGCA
>JAEUSG010000261.1 GCA_016788315.1 Fibrobacterota bacterium
ATTCCGATAATGTTTTAATCACAAGAACTTCCTTTATGTCACTGTTTTTTATCGGGCGTCTTACCAATATAAAGAATGTGATGAGCCATATCGACAACAGATGGCTCAGTTGCGGTATTCAAAACAATATCTAATCATCGCTTCCATTTTTCCGGATCATTACTTAGTTGATTGGTTGCATCTTCCAAATTTGATGATACACCCTGACACCCTGCCATGTCTAACGTAACCAGTCCACACTGTTCTGCCTGTCTTTTCAGTTCTTCTGCACGATAAAAATGCCATGTGGATTTTGTAAAGCCACTATTAGATGAACCATCCTCGACCAATTTACCGATAGATGGATCTAGAATCTCTTCGTTGTGTTTGACTAATATAGTGCGAAGCGCAGCAAGTCGTCCCATCACTGACACAAAAACAGGAGCGTTAGGTTTTGCAATACGAACAAGTTCTGATAGAGCTTTGATTCTCCCCGTATCGCTCTCGATATGAGTTAGAGGTCCACCAAGGCAAAGCACAGCGTCAAAGCGATATTTGTTAAGAAACGAGAGGTCTTGTATGTCTCCAACAACAAACTCAATTAATCTATTTCGAATAGCATCTGGTTCATCCTTGAATCTGTTTTTTGCATGCTCAATTAGCCCTGGAGAAATATCAGCTAGAACAACTTCATAGTCTAAACGGCATAATTCTAGTGAATAGCGCCCCGGTCCACCACCTGCATCAAGTATGCGACCTTGTTTTGGTAAGTATTTCTTCAGAAAATGTGAAGTTACAATAAATTCAAGTGAATGAAATGGGTCATGTTCAAGACGATTCCATTCTCGTTCTGCGTTTATATCATATGCTGCAGATATAGTATTCATATTTTGTATCGTTTGTTAGGTAATAGTATTTCAGTATTAAGACTTACAATTATTAGCGTACCGCTCTTGAGTTTTTAAGGATTTAAGTTCATTTTCTTTTGGAGAAGTATTTTACGCCCTTGATATCTTTAAAATGTTCGTCCTGTGTTAACAATGTCGCTTTATATAGGTTTGCTGTTGCCAAAATTATGCTATCAGCCAAAGCTAATTTTAGGTCATAACCAAGTTTCGCAGCATTGATTGCAAGAGGTTCATCAAGTGGAATTACTTTCCCAAGTTGCATTTGAGTTATGGCTTGAAGTGCGATTCCTTCATTTGTTTCAACAAGTAATTTTTTGAAAACTTCGTAAATGGAGATTGATGGAACTATCAAATGCTTAACATCTTCAATAGCATTGGAAAAAAATGAAGCATTCGGTGAATCTGTGAAATACTCAAGCCATCCTGATGAATCAACGAGTTTCACATTCTGTCCTTGTCTCTGTTGATGGTTGTATTAAATTTTTCTTTTATAAAACCTTTCATAGAACTCATAGCCCGGATAGGAATAAACTCTATTCTGTCTTGATATGGGACTATGTGAACCTTAGTTCCTGCTTTTAGTTCCATGCTTTCTCTTACTTCTTTAGGAATGGCAATCTGAAATTTTGGGGAAATAGTTGTTGTTAGCATTTTATCGATACCTTTCTGGTAAAAACATAGACTAATCGATATGTTATGTCAATATTTTCTGTAATTTGGCCGCCAGGAAGACGGCACTGATGCGTGAATGGGTATTGTATAAAATTTGTGGTATGTTGCCACATCACAGAACTTCAACTGCGGGTTTTTAGGATTGATAAAGTAGGGCATAATGACAAGGATTGATAAGTGAGGAAGGGTAAGAGTAATAACTATGGCAATTTGGGTGAGTGAGTGACCTTGAAAGTGGCGCATTAACCGGTGATTGTTTTGCTTTCAAGACTTTACACGCGAGCATCCACGGAGTCATGGATTGTGGGGCAATTACATTTTTTAATAGACCTCACATTGCTTGCGGTTATTTTGTTGTATCTTGGATGCAAAATTGACTTAAAATTCCTGTAGCCACATTTTTTCCACCATTTGTGTTGTATCTAACTGACAATATTTTCACATTTGTTCCATCATAAAATAATGCTTTCGAAGAATCCGGGCAGTACGCAAGGTAGATGCAACCACTTAAGTCGAGTCCGGTAAAATAACGTTCCCATTCGCTGGTTGGTAATATATCTGGATAATAAGCCGGGTAAACAGTATCAATTAGTGAATTCGAAGAATAATTATAAAACACGGTACTACGCTGTCCATTTAGATTAAATGCGTTCAAAAAAGCCCCGTTAACCACGTATGCATCACAAAAAGCAAGTGAATCGTAATTAGATTTTAAATAGGAAGTTGTATTTCTTAGGATGTCATGAAATAACAAGTTTTCTTTCTCGCGATTAGCTGTTGATGATATGGTATCAATAGTGCAAAGCAGATAACGGTTACTGTAAATGCATTTATGTTTTATCGAATATTCTCCAGGAAGCAGAGTGCTTAGTCTAAACGTTTTTTCTGTTCTTGTGCTTAAGTAGTGAATCGTCCAGTCACTGTCAGAGCTTGTTAATACATAATCGGTAATATGAACATCAGGGGTACCGTTTGAATAATAACCCCATCCATAACGATAAAAAGCCAAAGAGATCTCACCGGTTTGATTCAAACTGGAATCAAATATTTGAAAATGATCCTCGTTGCATGGAGATTTCTTTATAAAACAATGCGCATTTGGTATGTATTCTATTCTGGCAGTTTGATGAATATAATGACTGTAAGAAAACCAGTTTGTTAATCCATCAAACCAAATGGAAGTGCAAGCCGAATATCTATCTTCCATTATTGATGAATATTGTGACATATCTGAAACAACTTTTGCAGTTCTATAGTTAATTAAAAAGACGGAAATGCTATCTTGGCCAGAACGGCTACCATCACTCAGATATTTTTGGACTATTCGAGATGCAACAATGTTTATTGAATCATGCCAACCCATTAAATACCATTTAATTTCAGTTTTGGGTCGGTTTGTAGTGTCGGATAAACCTAGACTCCCACAACCAAAAAGAAAAAAAACTATTAAAACGAGTACAATGAAGATTTTAGTCATAAGGTCCCTTTTGTCTTTGTTATTCGCGCCGTTTCTTCCTTTTAATTCTTTTTAAAAAGTATACGATTCCTTTGGTCAACTGCTTCTGATAAATGGTGCGTTAAAACATCATTTATGGCTTTCAAAACAATCTTTAGAAATTCCAGCCATCAACCCAGCCTCGCGGGAGTGACGGTATTGCCGTGGTGACAGGTTAAGCCGCTCCTTGAATACGCGGCAAAGATAATTAGCTCCACCGAACCCGCATTCCGTAGCCACCTGCTCCAGGGGCATTTCCGAGGATGCGAGTAGTGTCTGCGCATGGGCTAACCGCATATCTGTGAGATAGCGGCCCGGTGTCTTGCCAGTGCGTTTCCGGAAGAGGCGTGCAAAGTGTTCGCGCGAATAGCCGTAGCGAGGGGCAAGGGTTGTGAAGTCAATCAGGCTTGCAAAATTCTCACGTATATAATCAAGCGCCTGGTCGATTCGCTCTCGCGTATCACTTCGACCGCCGCGGCGTAAATCATCGATGAATTGGAGAAGGAAGCGGTAGACAGAGGCAGACACCTGGATGGCGTCCTTCCATTCTCCGCGTGAACTCCGTGCATGAATCTCCTTCATCATGCGTATCGTGTTCGAATGGTCTGAAAGTGCCACCAACCGCCCGAAATCCTTTTGCAGGCCCGACAAAAGCGCAGCTGAAGTTTTTCCTGTCATGCCAATCCAGATAAATTCCCAATGGTCCGAAACTTTCTTGTCGAACCAATACCGGTAGGCATGGTCAAGACGGCAGACAAAACCCATGCCCGGCTCAACTTTCGACTCCTTGTCGCCGAACCGCACCATGCCCGCGCCAGATAGGGTATACTGGAAAAAGCCAAAATCACCATCGACCCCCATTCTTGTGTTATCCCAG
>JAEUSG010000289.1 GCA_016788315.1 Fibrobacterota bacterium
AAATGAGTTTTTAAACCTTGAAGGTCAAAAGGTTTCTACAAGCCGCAACTTTGCTATTTGGGTACATGATGCAGTAAAAGACTTCGGTGCTGACACTTTAAGATGGTACACAGCATCAATCGCTCCTGAAACAAAGGACTCTGACTTTTCACTTAAAGAGCTGCAGGCAACTAGCAATGGTGAGCTCGCAGACATACTTGGCAATTTTGTAAACAGAACAGCTACTTTCGCTGATAAATACTTCAATGGCGAAGTACCGGCACTAAGTATAACTGATAACGAATCAACAGCAATGCTTGCCAGAATTACAGAAGTGCAGACACTCCTTGATGAAGCATACAGCAAATTCCAGCTGCGTAAAGCATGCGGAATCATAATGGACTTCTGCCGTGATGCAAACAAATACTTCAACGACCAGGCGCCATGGAAGTCGCGTAAGGAATCCATGGATAAATGCGGTTCGACCATACACGTTTGTCTCAAACTTATAAGGGCTCTCTCTGTTTTTACTCTGCCACTTATTCCGTTCGCAGCAGCAAAACTGGCAGCCATCCTGCCAGAAGATAATCGCGCAGCATGGAATAGCGTGAACAGTGAACTGAAGGCTGGAATAAAAATATCAACACCGCCGATTTTATTCACAAAAATAGAAGAAGAAAAAATAGAAGAATGCAGAGCAAGACTGGGAGCTCCGCAGTAAGCCATGACAGAAGAGAAAACCGGGTTGCTTATTGAGATTAAACGCAAAGCCATCCATCTGCCAGCACTTATAATTCCCTTCGGACTACTCTATTTTCCCGCCTGGTTTTCTGTTCCTACACTTTTTTCAGTTGCAATGCTCGTTCTGACAGTAGAGATTCTCCGTCTGAATTTCAGCCCTGTACAGAAACTCTTTTACCGCTTTTTCGGCCCTCTTCTTCGAGAACATGAGCGTACCAGAATAACAGGCTCAACTGCATTAATTCTCAGCGCAACACTTTGCACACTCTTTTTCGTAAGTTTCTCACCGGAGATTGCCATCTCTCCTATAGGCAAACTCTCAATGTTCTACTCTTTTTCCTTTCTCATACTTGGAGATGCATTAGCCGCTGTTGTCGGCAAAAGGGTTGGAGGTCCAAAATTAGCCGGAGGTAAAACAATCGCCGGAAGCCTTGCCTGTTTTTTTTCCTGTCTCACAATATATTTTGTCTGTAGAGGAGCCGGGATTGCCGAAATAGATTTCACAAGCGCACTAGCAGCTATGATTCTTACAACCGTTCTTGAGGCTGTTCCTATACGTCTTGACGATAACCTTCGAGTGGCTCCCGCAGTGTGCGCATTGTTGTGGGTGATGAATTAAGGGGTGAGTTTAAAGTTATGACAAAAATTGCCTTCATCCTTATTCTAGCGATTACAGCATTTCCCAGAGTAACTGCTGTCGGGTTTCTCGACTTTGCCTACACTGGAACAGATGCCAGCAAGAAGTGGGTAGGTCACGGTCTCACTGAAGCAATAGGCATGAGTATGCATACGCAGAAGGATATCAGCGTTATGTCAACCCGCCAGATGAAGCTGCACCGGGACAACCATAAGACAGGTAACAAACCGGCAGATATCTACACCTTTGGCGACTTTCTTGATCAGGATTTTCTTATCTCCTCGGAATATAACATCGAAGCTGATACTGTAAAGATGCAGATTAACATCTGGAACATTAGAAAACAGGCTCTATATCCGGTTACGCTGCAATACTACAAGAAAACCATTTTTGAAATCGCTACAGAAGTAACAAAAGAGTTCTATGCCAAAGCGTTTTCTGATACTACTTTTACACCGCTGCCAGTGACATGGCCAAAAGTGGACGATAAAGTTTTCTCTATTTTCGCCATCGCTCTGGAGCATGAAGCCTCAGGCAGAATTGCAGAAGCACTGTACTCATGTGTAAGAGCAATAGAACTGAGCCCGGATTTCACTGACGCAAAACTTCTTCACATAGCATTAAGGATAGAGTCCGGCGAATATAAACAGGCAGTTAAACTTGCAAAAGAGCTCTTCAAAAAGAATCCCGCCAACAGCAGAGTCATTGCCGCATACGGAACAGCACTTGTCTCTTCTGGCAAAAGCGAAGAGGCAATTGCCTTTATGAAACTGCACAAGGAGCAGTCTTACAACAGCCCATTTTATACAGAAGCACTTGCCAGAGCCTATCTTAAAGAGGGCTTTTATGTAATTGCTGTTTCGCAGCTTGTTAAAACAATCACCATGAAACCTGGCATATCCGAACTCTATTATCTTATGGGTAAAGCCTATTACGACTCTGAGGACTTCTCTAAAGCTGTCAAGGCTCTCGAGAGAGCGGTAGCTCTTGAACCCAAGAATAACGATTTCCGCTGCATGCTTGGCATGGCGTATCGCGAATCAGATGATAAGATCAAAGCTATTAGGGTTCTTGAAGCACTTAACAGCGATTCACCCGATTATCTGCCTGCCGCTTTCCAGCTCTCCGCGACATATAACGAACTTGGCTGGTCGAGAAAAGCGTATCAATCTCTCCAAAAGCCTGTCCGCGAATATCCAAAGAATGGTGAACTACAGGCAGCCCTTGGCGTGACTTACCTGCGAATGGGACAGATTAAAGATGCTGATGACGCTTTTGCAAAGGCTCTAAAGCTGAACTCAAAATCAACTATGGTTCTTAACAATGCGGGTGTAAATGCGCTTGAAAGGAAAAAGTATGATGATGCTGTAAAATATCTTTCTAAAGCTCTTAAAATAGAAAAGCGTAATCCGGGAATTTCCTACAACCTTGCTGCGGCCTACTTCAATCTTAACAAACCAAGACCTGCCGAAAAATATCTTAAAATCACACTGGAATCTTCACCGCGCCACCTTGAAGCGCGTAAGCTGATGGCTGAGATAAAAAACAAAGACGAAGACATAGACGGCGAGCTTGCTATTCTGGCAGAACTGATTTCCCTCACCCCTAATGACTATGACACAAAGATAAGGTATGCCAGACTTCTATCTCTTAAGGGCGATTATGAAGCTGGTGTCGCAGTCGTCGAAGATGTTGTTAAGAACAATCCCGGCAATCAGGACTATTTTGCCGAACTCATTGAATCATACAAACTGATCCGCTGGTATGACATTGCGATATTGAAGCTCGAAAATCTTCTTCAGAAAAACAATAAGAACGACTATGCCGCAGCACAGCTTGGTGAAATCATAGTTCGTAAGCTTATGGAATCAGGGCGCTCAATTCAGCAGAATAACCCCGAAGCTCTTAAGGCTCTATACCTTCTAAAACAGGCCTACACGGCCGATCCTGCACGGGCGGAAACACAATTCTGGTATGCGAAAGCAACTGCTGAGTTCAAGAAAGATATGAACGAAGCTAGAACATTGTTTCTTCAATGCAATAAGAGAGGTCTTCCTGCACTGCTGCAGAAAGAGGTAGAGACTTATCTGAAGCGTAAGAAGTAAACTGTTTATATAAATTATCAAACGGAACGGGCAAACCGTCTTAAGAAATCGATTACACGAACCGCTTCACTTTCGTCAATTTTTAAATGTGTAGGCAGATTTACAACTTCCCGACATGCCTTTTCTGCCTCAGGACACATACCATCCGTGTAACCAAATTTTTGCATATCTGTACCTTCCGGATGGAGAGGAATTTCGAACCACGAACCGATTTCGACACCTTTCTTAAGAGCTTTTTCAAGCAGCTCCTTCTTATCTGCCACCCTCACCGGATATCGCAGAATTACATTATCTGCATCTTTGTGCTGTCGCAAAGGCTGAAAACCGGCATTCGCGAGCTCTCTGTCATATAGACCTGTAATTGTTTTTCTATGAGCAATCAGTTTATCTATGTTAGCAAGATTCTTCGTACCCTCTTCAATCTGCGCAGCTGCCATTGACTTGAAATAGTCACGTGGCATCTCACCGGCAAGTTCATCGTTACTTGATGAACCAATGGCAAGACCCATTCTTGAAAGCATTCTATATGCTCTTGTAATGATAGAAACTGTGCGAGGATTTACAAGTGCATTATATACACGGATCTGCATACCAATGCGTGTCTCTTCAAGGTCAGATGGTTTGAGTATTGATGCGTATAGTGCCTGTACTTCGGCCAAAACTTCATCATCATTGACAAGCAGTATTCCACCAAGACCTGTTGAGAATGGTTTATTCCACTGCCCGGAAAAAAAGGAGCCGATTCCAAAAGTTCCGCAAAGCTGCCCCTTCCATCTGGAACCAAATGCATGACAGCAGTCTTCTATAACGGGTATACCTTTATCAAAAGCCCATGCAGCTATTTCATCCATATTCTGAGCTATTCCATATGTATGCTGAACGATTACAGCCTTAACTTTATGGGTATAAGCCTTTTCCAGCCCATGCATGCTGATGTTGTATGTCTGCGGATCAATATCTGCATATCTGCATACTGCGCCTAGAAATTTTGGCGCCGATGGAACCATAACGCAAGTATAGCCGGAGCAGATTACCTCATCGCCCTTACCTATACCGATTGCTTTGAGTAGGGCGTAGAGAGCAACTCTCCCCTTTGCAAAAAGGAATACATCACTATCCTGTTTTTGGAAGAAGGCGGCTAATTTGGGTGTCATTTTATTCTTATTCCATTCATCCATTTTAATGTCGCATCCACTCCATGTATAATTGTGGTTTTAGGCTGCCATTTCATCAATCTTTTAGCTTTACTCACATCACTTATATATGCTTTAGTATCGCCTTTACGCCAGGATGTGTACTCAACTCGAGTTTTTATGCCGAAACTGCTGTCAAGCATCTGCAGAAGCTCTCTCAAAGACAGGGCTCGTTCAGGACCGCCTCCAACATTAAGTATTTCTCCGTTAATTACCGATGCTGAAGAAACAGCCTTTCTATACGCATCAACTAAATCATCTATGAAAAGAATATCCCTGACCTGCCTGCCGTCGCCAAATATTCTAATTTCGCGTCCAGCAAGCGCTGAAGCGATAAACCAGTTAACCCAGCCATGATTTTCAATAGCAAATTGACCTGGTCCATAAATGCATGATTGACGGAAAACAACTGTACGTAATCCGAATACTCTTGAATAATCACGGACATATTGGTCTGCAGCCCCCTTCGAACAACTGTATGGAGTATGCAGATTCAGAGGGTAATTTTCAGGTATTCCTTTCGGATAATTCTTAAGCTGGTATGCGCGACCGCTTTTTACAACAGGCTCGTTCTGCATCTGACCATACACCCGCATGCTGGAGGAAAAAAGCATGAGTGCTTCAGGATTCTCTTTCCTTATGACTTCCAGCAAATTGAACGTTCCTACCGC
>JAEUSG010000290.1 GCA_016788315.1 Fibrobacterota bacterium
AGCAAGCATAAAATTAATGATATAAACTTATTGGAGAACGTATAGGCTTATAATGTATTGTAAATAAAAGAGATAATAGTATATAAAAGTATTTTATAAAAATATAGAGAACAATAAAAGCAGTTGCAATGTCTCTTTGTAATAACAGATTTTAATCTCAATTAACATGAGTGATTTTTTTTCCAACATAGTATTCGAGAAAGATGATGTTATCACGTTTCCCGATGGAATTCCGGGATTTGATGGGCTGACTGATTTTGTGCTTGTACGAATACCCGATCAGGAGCCGTTCGAGTGGCTTGTTTGCACTCAGAATCCCCTTATCCGCTTTGCAGTTGTTAATCCATTGCACATTCTTCCCGATTATGACCCTAAAATTTCGAAAGAACAGCTCTCTCCGCTTGCTATCGAAACACCGGATGACCTTCTTATATATGTGATTATCACACTAAAACCGATCCTGACAGAGTCAACTGCTAATTGCATCGGACCTGTTTTTATTAATCGCAAGAAAAAACTTGGACGGCAAATTGTTATCGATGGCGACCGCTACTCTGTGCAGCAGCCTCTTGTAGGGGGGGCGTAACAAAACATGCTTGTATTAACCAGAAAACTCGGTGAATCCATACGCATCGGTGACGATGTTCGAATAACTATCGTAGAACTTGATGGCCGCTTTGCTAAAATAGGTATTGATGCTCCGAGGACTGTGGCTATTCACAGAGAAGAAGTTTACGAAAGAATACAGGCCGAAAACAAGGCGGCTGCCGCTTCAAGTACCACAAGCCTTAAAGGCATGGCGGATCTTTTCCGAAAGCGCAAGGATACTGCAAGCTAAAGGGCAGGATCTTTTTTGAAAAAACTTCCAGTTGCAATTATTAAGTCGATGCGGCCCCTTCACTGGCTGAAGAATGGTTTCGTTGTAATGCCGATCATATTTTCAAAAGAGCTTTTTGTCGGTTCTGCGGTTGCGACAGTTTTCACATATGCATTTCTCTTCTCTCTTGCTTCATCTGCGGTTTATCTGTTCAATGATATTATTGATGTAAACAGCGATCAGCTCCACCCGGAAAAGGCACATCGTCCTATAGCAGCAGGTGAATTACCTTTGGCGGTTGCAGCAGTAATATCTCTACTGCTGGCTATCTCTTCTCTAATTGGTTCAGCATATATTTCAAAAGAAGCATTGGCAGTATTGTCTATATATCTGGTAATAAATCTGCTGTACTCTCTTGTTGTAAAAAGCGTGGTAGTGCTTGATGTCATTTTTATCGCATTAGGATTTGTTTTACGGGCTGTCGGCGGTGCACTTGTTCTCAATGTAATGCCTTCAGAATGGCTTATTCTCTGCACTTTTCTCCTCGCTCTCTTTCTCGGGTTTTGCAAACGGCGTCAGGAATTATCTCTAAATACTGAAACAGCTGCCGGTACAAGAAAATCACTCGAAAACTATACCATACCGTTTACTGAAGCGTTGATAATGATCTGCGGAGCCTGCACAATTCTTTCCTACGCCATCTATACACTGGCTCCAGCAACAGTTGAAAGGTATGGGAAAAATACACTGATAATAACAATACCATTTGTGATATATGGTGTATTCCGTTATATAAGTCTCGTTTTAACGCGTGGAAAAGGGGACTCACCATCTTTACTGCTGATTGCAGACAAGCCTCTGCTAATTACTGTATTATCATGGGCTTTTACAGCTGCACTTATTATTTATTAACGTAATTACCATCTGAAATATCTATATTTTACTTTACAGGAGAATAATAAATGAGAATATTGGTTACTGGCGGAGCAGGTTTTATCGGGTCGCACCTTTGTCGCAGACTTCTTTCCGAAGGTAATGAAGTCGTCTGTCTTGACAATCTGTTTACAGGACGCAAAGATAATGTCAGAGATTTAATGGTAAATCCTAAGTTTGAACTTATTCGACATGATATCATAGAACCAATTCTGCTCGAAGTTGATCAGATATATAACCTTGCCTGTCCCGCTTCGCCGGTACATTACCAGTTCAACCCGGTCAAAACTGTAAAAACAAATGTCATGGGTGCTATAAATATGCTTGGACTGGCAAAGCGGGTTAAAGCGCGCATACTCCAGGCAAGTACATCAGAAGTTTACGGCGATCCGGCTGTTCATCCGCAGGTCGAAAGCTATTGGGGAAATGTCAATTGCATCGGTATCAGAAGCTGTTATGACGAAGGAAAACGTGTTGCTGAAACACTTTTCTTT
>JAEUSG010000298.1 GCA_016788315.1 Fibrobacterota bacterium
ATAACTGGTTCCAGCCCTTACTTTAACCGGCACAACCGGAAGAAGCCACTCAATGCCAAAGCTGCCGTTAAACTGATCTTTAAATACTTTTTGGAAATTTGACACTGACTGTTCTTCGAATGTGTAATCCAGACCGCTCCATGAACTAAAGCCAAAATCGAGTGATAATGTTAACGGTGTAGTAACATAAGCCAAAGCACATTTCAATCTAAGCGGAACAATAAAGGTTCCATTTTCATCAGGAAACTGATAGGGGTAGTAATAGGAATCTTTAAGCGAGTCCTCTGACATTCTATTGGTTAATGAAATATAATCCGCAAATCGTACACTTCCGCCGAAATATAGATCATAGTGCATTCTATAGAGCCAACCTGCGCTGAATGTATGCCCCGTATAACTATCGTTGGCATTCAGTTCTACATTAACATCTCTTCTGGAAAAGTCTTCATAACCACGTATATGAGAGTATGTAAAACCTATTCCAAGATTTTTCGCCACATCAACCCCAAGAGCTGCAGTCCACTGGCCAGTATGACCTTCAGACTGCATTTCCTCCCATCCAGAGTTATTACTAAGACTTTTAATGTAAAGCAGATCATTGGGGCGCGAATAGCCTACAGCTGCAACAAGGCTCCCGCGAATAACAGGAAATGAATATATGTAACCAATTGATTTAATCTTATTTTCCGATACACCGTTCGCACCATTACCACCGTTTCCATCCCATGCAGAGTCAATGATTGACCTGTAGCCCCATGTTAGATGCATTTCCTTACTTCTTATCTGTGTTAAACAAGCTGGATTTGCAACAGCCGCTTCATAGTCCCAGCCGGCAGCGGTAGAGCTACCTCCCATTGCCATTGATCTAGCAGTTACAGAACCGTTTTCCTGAATAAAACCATAATCAAGTTCAGCATCTTCTGCCTTGATAAGAACAGATAAACCAAGCAAAAATAATGTGATATAAACTTTCATTTAGAACCTGCCTTTTGAGGGACGTTCACGCATCGGAGGTTGTGCTGGCTGCTGCTGAACTGTATCCGGGGCCTGATACTGACTACCTGCAATAGGCGGTTGTTGCTGTTGCGACTGTGTTGCCGTCTTCGGCTGAACAGATGGCGCTGTTTCGATGTGGCTCTTATTTCTCTCTTTTGATGGCCGCTGATAAATTATTGTCCCCGGATTAGTTGGCGCTGGATTACTTGGCACATACTTAATGACTACAGTATCCCGATCACGATACCTATTGTTATTATTTCTCCGCCACCACGGAACTCTCTCATAATAATCCCACCCCCAATAACTACTATATAGACCAGTTGGGCAATAATCATAACCGACTTTGTGGTATGTTCCGCAACGTTCGCAGGTGCACCAGCAGGCATCGTTTTGAATTTCCCATGCGGTGCAATTGCAAGGGACTACTGATGAGCTGTAATATGGATTCTGCCGATCATTACTGTAATGACTATTGCTCTGCTGCCCTATTGCCTGTTGATCCTGAATTAATGTATCGGCATTAACTGACTGCTGAGTAACTGCAGAACGTTCTTTTTCAAGCATTGCAGATGACATAAGCTGTGTATAACAGCCATTCAAGGAAAAAATGATAAACACAACTACCAAGGATATTATTGTTCTCATAATTATGAATATACAAAAAACCATTCCAAGAGTGAACAAGAGAGACTTGCTGTAACGTTCATCAAAATCTATATTGGCTTATAATGAAATGGGTTAGGCTGCTTTCGATTATTGCCGGCATTATCATTCTGCAGATCAAATTACCTGATCTGTTCCGTGAATATGACGCTCTGCTTCAGAATACCTTTTATTCCATACGTGGCACTATCAAAGCAGACGAACGTATAGTGATTGTTGCAATAGATGATGCAGCCATTAACGTTTATGGGGACTGGCCCTGGTCCAGATCTCAAATAGCAGATTTACTTGATTCGGTATCTATATCAAATACCAAAGCAACTTATCTCAATATCTTTTTCAGGAAAAGACCCTCTGACACTTGTAATGAGAAACTGGCCGAATCTCTTAAAAGAGCTGGAAATGTTGTTATTCCTTTCAACTTCGAAAAACTGAAGAGCAGTGAATCTGTAACAGTTGTCGAAGCACCATCACCTTATGTGCAGCAAACTGCTTTAAATTGTCCAGACAGAACTATCGCTTCAGATATTATTCAGGCAGGCATACTACATGAACCGGAATCACTCTTTACCGTTTCTGTTGCAGCGCTCGGATTCAACAACAATCTGAGTTCCTATGGTGTTACCAGATACACTCTGCAGACGGTAAACTATGGCAATAACTATTACCCTTCAGTATCTCTTGCCCTTGCGGCGCTATATCATGGAGTAAAATGTTCAGATTTAACACTTATACAAAACGAATCAATATACTATCCGGAAAAGATTCACCTCGCAATAGACAATTATGCTACATCAATGATAAATTTTTGCGGGCCTGAGAAGAGCTTTACTTACGTAACAGCATCTGAAGTACTTTCAAAAAATTTCAACAGAGACATACTTAAAGACAAAATTGTTTTAATCGGTCTTACCGACAAGAAAAACGCCGACTACCAGCGAACACCTTACTCGTCAAAACTTTCGTCTACAGAATTATGGGCAACAATCACAGCAAACACTCTTGACGCCCCGCCATTCATCAATTTCAACCTGATTCTGCTTACATTGATACTGCCCATCCTTGTAATTATTGGAGTTGCCTTCCTGACAGAATTTGCGATACAGCTCCCCTTCAACAAAGGGTTAATGATTACTGCAATCGGCCTTGGAGTTCTGGTAGTTGCAAGTCTAATAATTTTTATAATAGGTTACTGGATCTCTCTATTGCTGCCTATCCTTTACCTCCTAGGACTTTCAGGCTGGCTCATCTACAAAAGAATCCGCTATGGTAAGCCAGAAGTCATAAAGATGGACAATATTGAGTACAGCGCAGAGGGTGCTCTGAAAAAGATAGGCCGTTACGAAATACTTAAAGAGCTGGGAAGCGGCTCTATGGGAACTGTTTACAAAGCCATAGATCCTAAAATCCACCGTACAGTTGCAATTAAGATCATTCGCCTGGGCGGCGCTCTTAATTCACAGAAAGAGCTTAAAGAGCGATTCCTGCGTGAAGCCAGAGCTGCAGGAGGACTCACCCATCCGTCTATTGTGACCATTTATGATTTCGGTGAAACAAATTCACTCGCATATATGGTTATGGAATATCTTGAAGGAGAAAGCCTTGAGGAACGCCTTGCAAGAGAGAAGCGGATACCACCTTCTGAGGTAATCCGCATTGTCAACAATGTTGCAGATGCACTCAAAAAAGCTCACGATCAGGAAATCATCCACCGCGATATTAAACCTTCCAACATCATGATAACAAAAACTTCCAACGAGATAAAACTCATGGATTTCGGCATAGCAAAAGTTTCAGGAACATATACAGAGACAGGAAAAACGCTTGGAACACCTTTCTATATGTCACCGGAACAGATAAACGGAGAATTGATAGACAGCCGTTCTGATCTGTTCTCGCTTGCTGTAACTGCCTACGAGTGTCTTACCGGAGAGCGTCCTTTCCTCGGAGAAAACCTTTCGGCTTTGACATATTCCATACTGCACAAAAACCCGGCACCGCTTTCTGGAAAACTGCCAGAAATGAGCTCTGATACAGACGAAGTCTTCTTTAAGGCCCTTTCAAAGGATAAAGAGGCACGTTACCAGACTGCGGCACAATTTGCAAGAGAACTGACAACAGCCCTTTCAAAATGACGGACATAGACAGCATCAAAGAGAAGTATGAGCGCGGAGAACTTGATTCTATTAAGAATCAGCTCCTCCATTTCATCTGTTTGCACTACAATGATTTCACATCATTTATTGAAAAAGAAAAGTCTATATGGGGTAAACCGGTCGAACTATTTACATCACTAAGACTCTTTATTCTCGACAGGAAAACAATCGACTTCAAATCTGAAATGTTAAGTCAGGTTGATGAAATTAACCGTGAAATAGAAGCAAAAGGATGCGGCTGTGATCCTGCAATGGCAAAAACAATAAAAGCTGACTGGCTTCGTCTTCATGCAGCATCATGGAGAGCTCATAGAATTCTTGAAATTATTTATGTATTGAACAGAAACAGAGCCTATTTCCTTGAAGTCTTGGATAACCCAAGCCGCCATCATTCAGTTTAATTTTCTCAAAACCTTTATCATCGC
>JAEUSG010000303.1 GCA_016788315.1 Fibrobacterota bacterium
GCAATTAACTGCAAAGGGGCAAAACCTCTATTCAGTCACTTTTCAGCTTAATGAGTACTGCGATGTAGCAGTCTCAATTGTCGATCCCTCGGATTCAACCATTGTAAGGCACCTTGCCGCCGGTGTGCTAGGACCAAAGGCCGGCCTGCCTTTTACTGCCAACGCTCTTACTCAGACACTGGAATGGGATGGCACTGACGACATTGGAAATCCCGTCGCTAACGCAGCATCGATGAAGGTAAGAATAAGGGCTGGAATGTCAGTACGCCTTGTTAACCTGGAGGGTGATAACCCTTACAATTTTCGCCCAGCCAATTACAGGGCAGGTAAAATTTCTGGTATGGTGTCAGACGACAGTGGATACGTCTACATCCAAGGTATGCCAAGCCCTCTATTCAGTACGCACACAAGCATGTATGCAGAAACTATCCGAAAGTACGATCGTAACGGAAATTACATCAGAACAGTCTTCCCCTTCCCCGCAGGTCTTGCACCATCTAAAGTTCGCCAATGGGGTGTTCGCTATAAAGAAGACAGTACCTATTTTCCGCAGCACAGCATTACCACAATGCCAAGTATTTCCACAACACTTCTTTCACCCTATGGGCGTTACAATTCAGGTAATGGATTCTGTCAACTTATTCCTCTAAACAAAAATGGTGAACTGGTATTAGGTTCACTATACAATCACATTAAATTCAATACCGATGGTTCTATTAACGATTCTACCAGTCCTTCGCTGCTAAAATCTCCTGTACTTCCGCCAAAGAAAACAACCCTTCTGATGAATTCCACCTATTTCGGAACTTCACGGAATCTCAACTACTATTACATAAGTGGCAATTTTGAAGCAACCGCATCATCCGGCCAGCTCACAGCAGCTGTAGACACTGGACTATTCCGAGATGGTCGTATATACAAAGTAGACAAAACAACCGGCGTTGGCACTTTATGGTATGCCTACCCTGATTCAATCCCTCTCGCACGAGCAGCACGAATTACCGCACTTGGCGGTTCGTCAACAGATGCTGTTTATGGAATGTACCACGGCACAGCAGTTGACGCGCAGGGTCGTGTCTATGTCTGCGACAGACTCAAAAAGAGACTCGCAGTTTACGATTCCTCGGCCAACTTTCTTGGAGCAGTGAACATTGGGTATTTCCCGGAAAACGTCGTAGTAAGTCCAGCTACAGGAGCAATATACGTTGCCACTAAGCAGGCGAATTCAACTGGTGGAACCGGAATTGTTCGCCTTTACAAGTTTGGACCATGGAACGGAAGCACAACTGCAATTTGTTCTCTGGAAGTAACGAAAAGTTTTTCAGGAGGTATAGGAATTGCACCTAATCCAGTATATCTGCACCTTGACGAACGCGGTACAGCACCAAGAATATGGCTTGGCTTCAGTGGATGCAATGTTCGAAT
>JAEUSG010000325.1 GCA_016788315.1 Fibrobacterota bacterium
CTGGGAGGACAAGGTTTGCGATATGATGTTAAGGGAGGAAAAGATAAGTCAAGAGGTAGTTAATCAGATAAAGAGTCAGACATATTCAGGATTCAGTGTTGACAATTCAGTCAGAATACCGGCAGGCGACAATGACGGTATGCATCGGCTAGCTGAATATATCGCCCGCAGTCCACTAAGTCTTACCAGAATGATCAGTGTTGACCCTGATGGTTCTGTGGTTTACCGTGCAAGCAATAAGAGCTGTGTACCATACCCAGCAATGGGCGACGACACATTCAAGACAGGCGTTAAGCGGAACTTTCAGGCTTTTAAGCCGTTGGATTTCTTGGCAGAGGTGACGCAACACATACCGAACAAGGGAGAACATCAGCTACGTTTTTACGGTAGATATTCTAACAAAGGTAGAGGATACCGCCAGAAGAAGGCAGATGAATTGGCGGAGCTAAACAGGTTGCTCGACATCCGACATAGAGTCGAAGAGATAAAGGTTCGCAGTAAGTTTAAGTTGTATTGGGCTGCTATGATTAGATTGATATTTGAAGTCGATCCGCTCAAGTGTCAGAAATGTGGCGGTGATATGAAGGTAGTTGGCTTTATAGATTCGGAGGCTAAAGCCAGAGATATTCTCAAAAGTAGTGGCCTTTGGCGTGACAGAAAAACACGACCGCCGCCGAAAGCATTATCTCCACCCCATAAACTGGTAACGTCTCCGAGAGTGATTGAGCCAAGAAAGCCAGAAGAGTTTGGGGACTTTACTTGCGGAGAGTACATCGAACCCGTACCGGATTACTATGTTTGTGAATTTTCAGAATGGACAGAGTGACAAAAAGGTCGACTTGAGTCTTGCGGTAGCTTTATGGAAAATTGTTGTTTTAGGAGAATTGACATGATATATTGATGTAATCTGGCAATACAGAGATCAGAGAATACGGAAATCGAGACTATTTGGGAAAATTTCGTGAGCCTTGGATAATTTTGTGGTTTACATGTGTGTAAAAAAGAAAAATACTATGAGTAA
>JAEUSG010000343.1 GCA_016788315.1 Fibrobacterota bacterium
TGATCTTGTTACAGAACAGGCAATGAAGCAGCTTGAGGAGCGAAAGAAGTTTGTTGACAAAATAGATCCTCAGCTTTTTGACAGAGTTAAGCGGGTTCATGTGCTTCGTTCAATTGATGACCTGTGGAAAGATCATCTGTATGATATGGATTGCCTGCGTGAAGGCATCAACTATCAGTCTTATGGGCAGAAAGATCCTCTTATAGAATACAAAAAAGAGGGTTTCTCAATGTTCGAGAAGATGCTGACGAAGTTACAGCGCAGCGCCGTCGAAAAGGTGTTTAATACCACGTTTACAATCGAAGAGCAGAGAGGTAATCAGTCTGTTGTGAATGTCCGTTTTTCAAAGGCAGATGCATCACAGGCAACAGCTCCAGTACAACAGACACCTCAAGATGGTAGAGGGATCGCACCTGGAATGGCTCCTGAAGGACCTCCTCCAGGGGAGCGCGGTCCTCAAAGACCTGTGGTTGCAGCACCGAAAGTAAGCCCTAACGATCCATGTCCATGCGGATCAGGAAAAAAATTCAAAAAATGTCACGGATAATAAAATGAAGTACAGAACACTTGGCAGAACAGGTATATCAGTTTCGGAAGTAGGCCTTGGAACCATAACAATGGGCGGTCCCTTCAGGCTAGGCGGTATTGAGTTCGGTCGCGGTGAGGTTGACGACAGGAACTCGGTAAAAACGATAAAAGTTGCTCTTGATGCAGGAGTCAACTTGATTGACACTGCTGATATTTATGGCTTCGGCAAGGCTGAAGAGCTTATCGGCGAGGCAGTAGCCGGAAGGCGTGAAAAAGCGGTCATAGTAACCAAGGTGGGAAACCGCGGCGATGAAACCAAATGGGTAAAGGATTTCACTCCTGACTGGATAAGAAAGGGCTGTGAAGCAAGTCTTAAAAGAATGCGGACTGATTATATAGACGCCTATCTCCTTCATACCCCTGATGATGATTTTGTTTTTACAGATGATGTTTTTGAAATGCTTAATGCATTGAAGTCAGAAGGAAAGATAAGGTTTTACGGCTGTTCGGTAACCGGTCCTAAACAAGCTCTTGACTTAATAGAAAGCGGATTTGGCGATGTGGTTGAGGTTGAGTACAGCATCTGGGAAAGGTCTGCTGCCGATGAGCTGTTTCAGGAATGTGA
>JAEUSG010000349.1 GCA_016788315.1 Fibrobacterota bacterium
CAGCCGTTTTGAAGCTTGGTTGGTCAATCATGGTCCAGAGCGGCCACTTTGGCCTGGCGTCCTTGATTTAAGTCAAGAGTTTTTTGATACCCTAACCGCCCATGCAGTGCCTCTCGATTACCGTGCTTTGGGGGCTCTCAAACATTCAGCCTTGGCTCTTGATGTCTATGCATGGTTAGCACATCGACTTTGTCGAATTAAAGATGCTAAAGGAATTATGCTTAGTTGGAATAACTTTAAAGATCAGTTTGGACAAGAATATAACGATAGCCGCAA
The DNA here is from genome assembly GCA_016788315.1 of Fibrobacterota bacterium. GTDB lineage: Bacteria > Fibrobacterota > OXYB2-FULL-49-7 > OXYB2-FULL-49-7 > JAEUSG01 > JAEUSG01. Next base: position 277 of record JAEUSG010000349.1, read on the forward strand.
TTTCAAAAAGGCTTTTCGAGAAGCCCTACGACAAGTCTCTGCTGTTTATCCTCATGCAAAATTAGAACAAACATCAGGGGGCTTTATCCTTAAACCATCCCCGCCCCCAATTCAGAAATTGCAGATATTTATGCCACTTGTCAAATCAGCTCTATCTGGGGTAGTGTGCGACAAGCTGCCGTGAGGGACAAAGTAGAATAAAATATAATATAATCAAGTAGTTAAACAGGTATAAAAAATTCCTATAAAATCATGCTTTTTGTTCATCAAACAGGGAATTTTCCTATGTTTTCATTGTATTCTTGCTGTGCTTCTTGAATTGAGAGGCGGGAATAAATTTCGAGTGATTGACGACTCTCATGTCCTGAGTAAGGTTGGATCAGTGCATCGTCTATACCCTGTTTTTTGAGCCAAGTGAGCAAAAAGTGCCTTAGCTTGTGAGGAGATACGGAACTTTCTATGCCAGCCGCTCGCGTATATTTCATCAGTATTTTCCGGATTCCACGATCAGAATAAGCTTTCTTCCATGAAGATTCAAAAAAATAAACAGCTTTTTTCTCTTGGATTTGCGTTATATACATCGAGAGGATTTCTCTAAAAGATATTGGAAAGGGAACAATTCGATCTTTCCCTCCTTTTCCTTTATTGATCCGAATCTGACACCTCTCCAAATCAATATCACTGATTTTAACTCTGATCAGCTCACTGACTCTAATACCCGTGTAGAGGAGAGTTTTTATCATCACCATGTGTTGAGTATTCTTCTCTTGCCAAACGGCTTCATAATACTTCTTAATTTCCTCTTCAGTGGGAACAAGAGGGAGCTTTTTTGGAGTTGTCGTCACGGAGATATCAAGC
>JAEUSG010000375.1 GCA_016788315.1 Fibrobacterota bacterium
AAGAACTGTACCCTTGAATTAATTTTAGTTATTTGTATCTGTGTTATTATTCTGTGTTTAAATAGTATATACTTTTCGACATCAGCGGTTCTGTAAGCTATATTCTTGCAAATGAATCCGCTTATTCCGGCAGAATTTGTCGCTTTTGATATCGAAACTACAGGTCTCGATCCCAATCGTGAAGATATTATCGAACTCGCTGCTGTTCTCTTCAAAAATGGAGAGCCGGCCGGAGATTTTGATTCACTCGTCCTGACCGATAAGGTTATTTCTCCTTATATATCATCACTTACAGGTATATCACAGACTGAGGTCGAAAGCAAGGGACGACCTGCAGACGAAGTGCTGGAAAAGTTCTTGGAATTTATTGGCGATAGACCGCTTGTCGCTCATAATGCCGGCTTTGATACCAGTTTTGTCAATGCAAAGCTTAAACTAATAAAAAGAGAAAAGCTTAACAACAGTGTTTATGATTCTCTTCTTCTCTCAAGACTGGGGCTTCCAGGATTGGACAGCTATAAGCTTGAGAATCTTTCAAAAAGATTTGAGCTGCACGATGGCCGGAGTCATAGAGCCGGCTCAGATGCAATTGCATGCGGCAGGCTTTTTATCAAGGCGTTGTCCGGTGTTGGTGATCTTCCCGAAAAGAAGCGGAGACATATTGCAAGGCTGCTTAATGCTCAGGAAAGTGCTGTAGCAGATCTTCTGAAACCGGCTCTGCCTGTGTCAGTTGTTTTAGACAAACCAAGAGAATTTCCCCCTTTGCCGGATCCTCTGATAGCAAAGGATAAACTTGTAGAAATTGATGAAAAGGATATATTGGCTCTTTACGGAAGTGATGGTGCATTGGCCTCCTCAATGGAAGGGTATGAACCGCGTGAAGGTCAGATTCAGATGGCAAAGCTGGCTCTGCAGGCTCTTAATCAAAGGGAACTGCTTGTTGTCGAAGCAGGCACTGGAACTGGAAAGTCAATGGCTTATCTTACATCTGCGGCTCTTTACGCAATGAAAAATGATGCAAGAATCGTCATATCAACAAGAACCAAAACGCTGCAGGATCAGATATTCAGGAAAGAGATTCCTTTCTTGCGTGAAAAATTAGGCTGGAGTTTTAAAGCAACTCTCCTTAAGGGGCGTTCAAACTATATATGCATGCGGAAATGGAAAGAGGTGGTTTTTTCTTCTTCACTTTTCCTGCGCGGATTTGAGGCGGACTCGCTTCTTCCGCTAGTTCCGTGGGTTGAAGAAACTGATAGCGGTGATATCTCTGAATGTACTGCATTCAATGAAAGAGAAAACAGAATCCTCTGGGCAAGAATTTCATCTGATTCAGAAACTTGCAGAGGCTCGCGTTGCCACCATTTCAACAGCTGTTTTGTAATGAGACGAAGACGTGAATGTCTAGCCTCTCATCTTGTCTTCGTCAACCACTCTTTATTTTTTACGGATCTTCGAGGCGATGGTGCAATACTCGGCGATTATTCCAGAATAATTTTCGATGAGGCGCACTCTCTTGAAGAGGTAGGACGTAAACATTTGGGAGAGGAGATATCCCATGTATTGTTTTCAACTGTAATTCAGAAGCTTTATAAAAAAGATGGTGAAGGTGAAGCGGGTCGCGGTATTTTACGTTATCTATCGAGTCTTCTCGCCCGCTCCGGTAAAGAGGGACATGCAGAACTTGCTATCACTGCAGATGCTCTTGGAGCTGATGCCGGAGAAATGGAACATCGCTCTGTCCGCTATTTCAGAAAGATTGGCGGGGCTCTTAAAAAGCTCAAGAAGAGTGATAAACTCAGATATCGTGAACCACTATTTAATGTGCTTGGTATGCCATCAGAATCTCTTGGAATTGATGGATATATTGCAAAGCTAAAGGGATTGCGTCAGGCAGTTGCCGATTCTATTCAGGAAGATGCAGATATTGACGATGCTCTTCACGACTTTACTGCAGCAGTACGCGAGCTTGATAGTTTGAATGGGCTGCTTAGATGGATACTTGTTGCTGATGAACCTGGTATGGTTTTTTGGGCAGAGGGTCAGAACAATCCTCTTAATATGAAGCTTATTGCAGTACCCTTGGAAATACGCGAAAGAATGTCAGAGGCTTTTCTCTCCCGTGCCGATACTGCTGTATTTACATCGGCAACGCTGGCAGTTAAGAGCACATTAACCTACTTCAAAAAGAGGGTCGGACTTGATTTGTCAGAGGCCGGACGTGTGGTTGATGCAGTTCTTCCCTCACACTACCGTTTCGATAAACAGCTGCTGATAGCCAGCAGTAAAACCATAGAGCCGCCGGATACAAGAGAATATCCTGTCTCTGTTGCTTCTGTAGTGCTTGAGCTTTCACAGAAATTACATAAGCGCACTCTTGTTTTGTTTACATCGCGTGAAATGCTCCGCCAGACATATGACGCTGCATTACCGGAATATACAAGGCTTGGAATTCCGCTTTTTGCTCAGGATATTAACGGCAATACGTGGCATCTGCTTGAAGAGATGAAGCGTAATCCCGGTGCTGTTCTGCTTGGAACAGACTCTTTCTGGGAAGGGGTAGACCTTCCTGGTGACCATTTGGAGCTTCTCGTTATTGCCCGATTACCGTTCGGCGTTCCAACCGATCCTGTTGTCGAAGCTAGAGGAGAGGCGGCTGAAGCTGCCGGAGAAAACTCTTTCAGCTCCTTCTATCTTCCTGAAGCGGTAATACGTTTTCGTCAAGGAGTAGGAAGGCTGATACGGCGGCAGGACGACCATGGTGCAGCAATGATTCTTGATAGACGTATCTGGGAAAAACCATATGGGAAGGTCTTCCTGTCGGGAGTGGCAGGAAAAAACTGCAATTATATTGATACCCCATCATTGATCTCAGGTGTTGAGGAATGGTTTGCTGGGCCGCGGGAAATAAAGTGAAAAAATATTTTCTCGTTACAGAAATCGTGCGCAATCTGAACGAAACACGCTCTTTAGCGCATCTCGCAGCAGATAAAGCGCAATTGCAGTTCGATGAAATTGCCGACTGTATTCCTTTGCGTGAATCTGTTGACGCAAGAAAAAAAGACCGTGTCCGCTGGATAATTACCGCTGCTTTAAGCCTTAGATCAGGAGCTGTTCCGAAAGGATTTAAGGAACATCAATTCTCTGAAATTGACTGGATGAGCGGGCAAAAGAAAATTAAGGAGCGTCCCATAGTAGTTGGGGCTGGGCCTGCAGGGTTATTCGCAGCGTACGGTCTTGTCAAAAAAGGGTACAAGCCGATAATTGTTGAGCAGGGTAAAAGAATAGTTGATAGAGATATTGATGTTGCAAAAATATGTACTGACGGTACGTTAAGTCCAACCAGCAACTTTGTGTTTGGTGAAGGGGGCGCGGGTACATATTCTGACGGCAAGCTGACTGCACGTAATCAATCGGCGGTTACTGACGAAGTCTATCGTGTACTTGTAAATTGCGGTGCCGATAAGGAAATTGCATGGCAGTCTCGTCCTCACATTGGTACTGACAAACTAAAATTAATAATACCAACTTTAACTGATATGCTTGTGGACGCAGGCGCCGAAATTTTGTGGGAGTGTGCGTTAACAGGTATTACAAGAAGCGGATCAGACAGAGTAAAACTTACGCTCTCAAATGGAAATGAGTTGGATTCTGACTGCTGTATGCTTGCAGCAGGCCATTCAGCTGATGCTGTTTTCAGGTTGCTCTCAAGTGCAAAAGTACCGCTTGAAATAAAGACTTTTGCAATGGGTGTAAGGATTGAGCATCCACGCGAGTTTATGGATCACTGTCAATATGGTAATGCTGAACTTGCTGCTGATTTGGGGGCGGCATCATATCGATTGTCCGCAGATGTGGGAGACAAACGGGGTGTATATAGCTTTTGTGTCTGCCCTGGCGGAGAGGTTATGAATGCAAGCAGCGCCAATGGGCGGCTCGCTGTTAACGGAATGAGCGGGAGTCTTCGTGACGGTAAGTTTACAAATGGCGCAATTGTCGTCTCCGTTCAGCCGCAGGATCTACCATTCGACCCGATACAGGTTCTCGAATACAGAGAAAAAATAGAGAGAAACTGTTATAAAGAAGGGCTTCTCGCTCCGGCACAATGGGGTGTTGATTTTATGCATGGCAGAGCTTCAAGGAATACCCGTTCAACATATCGCCCCGGCACTTATGCTGCTGATATAGGAAAACTGCTGCCTTCATATATGACCGAATCTCTGCAGGAAGGTTTGGCAATTTTCGACAGGCGGATAAGAGGATTTATTGAGCAGGGAATTATTGTCGCTCCAGAAACAGGAACCTCTTCACCGCTTCGTATTGTAAGAGATGGTGAATCTATGGAGTCGACAGGAATGAAGGGGCTTTACCCTATTGGCGAGGGCGCCGGGTATGCTGGCGGGATTATAAGCAGTGCCGCAGATGGACTTAAGGCTGCTCTCTGCTTTAAAACTGTATCACCTGGCCAGTAAAAGTCGTATACTTTTTTTGTTGTCGCCGCTTTTCAAAGTTGCGAAATAGATTCCCGATGATAAACCTTCAGCATCCCATTTAATCATACTATTACCAGGCAAAACGGAAAACATCTTTATAAGTCTACCGTCGGCTGAATGGATAGTGATGTAAGAAAGAGTCTTGATTCCTGTAAAATGTAAACTTACGGCAGGATTGAAAGGGTTCGGTGAAGCTGACAGCTCTGTATCCTGGTTGGCAGCTGATGAGTAATCTCTTTCGGCTGCGATATTGTCAAATGCTGTATCGCTTCTGTTACTGAGTGTCATACTCAGCATTTTCGGGATATCATTCTGCTTGACATATATATCGAAAGTGTCTTTGGACGTTGGAACTCTTCTTTTGTATGAACTGACGGAACCTGAATCCATCCAGTTTACGGAAAATTCCAGCTTGTTATCACGGAAAGAAGTGTCTGTATTTGAGCTGCGAATGGTCATCTGGTTTTTGCCTGGTTCGAGCTGTGGAAGAGCGAACATATTATGCTGAAAAACTGCTTCAGCTTTGAATTTGTGAATTCCTACATTTTCGGTTCGTGTTTTTGCATTCATAACAAAGCGAACCTTGTATCCATAGTATGTTTGAAACATACTGCGGTAAAGAGGATCGACAAAATTTCGAAGAGAATAACTAAACGTGCCATGCTTGGATACCGGTAGAACTGCAAGCAGAGATTCAGGTTCGTTCGAAAGAGTGTCTCTGTAGCTGCTGCTCCAGCCGTATTTAGTGTTGAAGAATAATTGAGATACAATAATTGCTATGCTGTCATCTGTCGTAGCTCTTGTGTATTCGCCGCTTATTTTAAGATCCATCAGGGGGTAGGCTATTTTCATTCTGTAAGGTACGCTTGCAATAACATTAAGCTCCGTGGGGCGCACTTCGGGAAATTTGAAATCGTTGAAGTAAAACGATGCATTTACAGGTGTAATAGCGTCAAAGGCATCTCTGGATTTTAAATCCGGTTCAAAACGGTGAATGCCATTTGCGAAATATCTGTAAGAAATCCTGTCGTTTATAAATTTGGCATATGGTTTAAAGTATGGCCAATTCTTTTTGTCTACTGAATCCTTGGCTCCGCAAAGATGGCGTGGCGGATACCATTCCCAGTTCCGGGTGAGTGTACCGTTGATATGTGCAAATGTCATATCCTGAATATTATGATTGTCTATAGCAAGATAATCCCAAAGCCATGTATATGACTCGCCCTTTTTCAGGTTTTTCGCCATTGTAAACATTGCACTTTGGCGTGCCCAGGAAACATCGGGTGCTGTAAGTCTATCTGCAAATCCATTCATGAATTCAGTATCATAATCATAATATGCGTATGCTTCAGATATGTCGTTAGTCGTACTCTTCTCTCCATGAGTACACTGGAAAAAAGGGTCTGAAGCTCGACCATCCTTAACTGCATCGGTAAGAATTGAATGGTCACTTTTGATTTCTGTAAGTGATGCTATAGCTCCGTTAGTTTTGTTATATGCGTAAGCACCTATAATTGGATCAACCCAATGCCATGTGTCTGTTGAGCTGAACCTTACTTCAAAAGAGCTGTGACCTCCGAGCTGTCCCGATGTTTTGAGAGGTCCCTCGGAACCAGGCACTCTGACATTTGAATAACCGAAAACCGGCTCAAGCAGAGCTCTGAATATGACAGCCTGCTGAGTACACCAGCTGCATCCGTAAACATTATATACCTTGACAATGTCAAAATCTGAGGTGTTATCTTCAGTTCCCTGTTCAAGGCGGAAGTGATGCATCATACGGCGGTGAAAGGAGAGAAGGGCATCAAGTTTTTGCTGATTGGTCATTCCTGGCTTAATCAGATCGTTGATTATTGTATTTATACTGTGGGTGTTCACGGATTTGTCAGTGTCAATAATTGGGCTGATAATTACAGCTGAGACGGGTATTAGCATTAGTAAAGCGATTAAAACAATGGTTTGAAAGTTCATAGTCCCGCCTTTTAAGTTGTTTATACGCTTAATCTAGCTTATTATCAGTTGTTTATACAAAGAAAAACCCTGTAAGAATACGGATATTCTGACAGGGTTTTATGTGTAATTAATGTATAGTTAGCGGATTATTTGAATCATTTTTGATGTCTTATGCGTTCCGTTATTCACACGAGCCATGTAGATACCAGGACGAACAGGTAGTCCTTTGGAGTCGTTACCGTCCCATAAAACTGAGCCTGAATATGCAGTGCTGTTTCCGGCCAGTGTTCTGATAATTGCACCATTAACTGCAAAGATTTCAATTTTCATTTGTGTCGCTATAGGAGAATTGTATTTGAAAGACACGGCTCCATTAGAAGGATTTGGACTTACATTTAGAGATAAGGCTAAGCCTTTTGCTGATAAAATCCCGCTTTCAGCAGATGTCTGACCGACCCTTACAGGAAAATAGGCGAAATCTCCACCGTCAAGGGTCAGGTCGGAGGTGTCTTTCGGATCAGGCATTGACCCAGTTTTTTCGTAGTAGACAATTGGATATACACCGTTAGTGGTTCCGGCACGAAGAGTTACGTAAATGTAAACAGGAATAAACGACATGCTGATTGTATCGTTCGACAAACCACTAGCTGTATCAACTACAAATGTATCTAAAGATGAACCGGCAGCAATATTAAGACCTATATAGCCTTTGTATCCTGCCCATTTTGAGATTGAACCACTACTAAATGTTGTGTCGTTTCCGGCCGTATCAGAAGTTGATATTTCACGGTTCTCTAAATAGGAAAGCATCCCATTGTCTAATCCCATTGCCGTTTTTCTTGTCTCAAAAACCGCAAGTGATTCCTGAATGGCAAGCATCATCCGAAGCGTATCAATCTCACCGTCACGTATGAACGCTTTTATCGGTCTGTAATGCAGTGGAGCATAATAACTTATAGAGGTTACTGTCCATCCTTCAGGCATACCAACCGCGAAGTGAATGCTGTCACGTTCTACATCCTGAAGAAGTTTACTTCCGTTCGATGCTACAATTATCGATGATGTGAACTTTGCAGTTACTGTTCCACCTGCATTGGTTTGGTTTGTGTGTTCTGAGATGTCGATGCTGTCCATGGCGCAACCTGTGTAGCCGATGGTTAATAGTGCGGTAAACGCTACCGTCTTTAGAACTTTCAATTTCATCTTTTTCTCCTTTTTAAAATGAATTATCATTGAAAGTATAACACAAACGGAAAAAACCGCGATGTGACGCAGATCACACAAGGAAGTTTTATTTAAGGCAGTTTTACAATCTTTGCGGGATTGTATTCTATAAGATTGCAGGTGATGCTTCCTAGATAGGGCATCTTGAATTTGACTTTTACAGGCAGCTTTCTCTCGTCATCGGTAAGCCATATGTTAATCTTACCTTTTTTCATGAAAATGCCGGAGGAGGTCATGACCGGTTCAACTACAATACAGCTGAATTTTCCCAAATCAGTTTTTATGGTCTCTCTTTTGTCAATTCTTACACGTAGCGGATACTGTTTAAAGTCATCTACGCACCAAAGATCAATTGAGTCTTTTATGTCGATGGTTCTGAAATAAAAAAATGCTGACATAATATCGTGCATATAATTTGCAGTGTTCATTGTAGAGTCTTTAAGAACTGTGTGGTCTACTGTTCTTGCAATGCCGGCATCCGGAGTAAATTCGGTTGTGCGGAAGCGGACGTACTTTCCTTCATTTATATGTTTTAGAATCCGATGTGAGTAAAGTCCTTCTGCGTCAACTATGCTAATGTTGGTGTCCCGAACCGGATATACAAGAGAAAGCCCTTTGTTGGAAGTTGCTATCGCTCTGATCTGGTGACATATTCTTCCTCTATAGCGGATAGTGTCAAGAACTTCCATCGTTCCGTAACCGCCGTTAAGGAAGCCGTATTCAACCTCAAATTTGAGTCTTTCGCCGGGACCGAAAGTGTTGTTTGTCCGCTTCGGAGCCTGTTCGGCTTTTAAGAATAAAGGGAGAAGCAAAGCAAAGCAAAGGATTTTCATAGGACTCACATTTTTGAAGCTATTTTGCTTACGTGATTGTAAATTTGATCTCTGACCGTTCTATATGTGTCAATATCTCCGCCGAATGGATCGTTTATTCCGCCTCCGCCAATGCCGGAATATTCAGACAGTAGAAAAACCTTTCCTGCCGATTCTGGGAATGCTTCCTTGATTGCATTAACATGAGATTCAGATAGACCAAGTATGAGATCGGCCGAATCTGCAAGTTCTTTTGTAATAAGCCGTGAAGAATGCTTTTCGAGGTTTATCGCATTTTCCTTCATTACTTTAGCCGCTAGCTGCGATGCTGGTGCCCCATTTCTTGCCCCAGTTCCTGCGGATAAGACGATATACTTCTTTCTCTTGCTTTCAGGAATGGCAGAACGGAGCATAGCTTCGGCCATCGGGCTCCGGCATGTATTACCTGTGCAGACAAAAAGAATTTCAAACGGCATAGATCTCACTTTCAGAAATCGCGCCCTCACGGACAATTTTGATTATATCATTGGCTACATGAATAATTGTTGATGGCTTGTTTCCCCGTATTGTGCCGCGTGTGAGAATAAGGTCTGCCTGCTCACCAAACTCAGACTGAAGTTTTTCCGGATATGTTATGACCTGTTCTCCGCTGATGTTGGCGCTTGTTGAAATTATTGGAAAGTCAATATGTTTGAACAACGCCTTAATAAATGGATCCGGAGATACCCTCACTGCAAGAGAAAAATCAGAATACAGATGAGAAAGTGCGCCCTCTCTTTCGGCAGGCAGTATTATTGTCAAAGGACCTGGCCAGAATCTTTCCGCAAGTTTTAATGCTGTGAGGTCAAATTTTAAGCCGAGTGATTTAGCCATTCCCATGTCGCGCACCAGAAGTAAAAAAGAGTCTTTCGCTTTTCTCTTCTTGATTTTGTCTACACGTCTGATTGCTATAAGTGAATAGGCGTTTGCTGCAAAGCCGTAAACTGTCTCTGTCGGGTGTATTATAACACCTTCATTCTTAAGTGCGGTAACCGCAGCAGCTATGCTGTCGGGATTATCCGCAGGCAGCATCCTTTCAGCTGTCACCGAAACCTGCCCTGAATTCCTCAATCTTCTTAACTACTTCAGGCACTGAGGCTGAAACGATTTGCGCTGCTAAATGGGCAGCGTTTGCGCTGTTATCAATGCCCACGCATGCAACAGGAATTCCCGGAGGCATCTGGACAATTGAGTAAAGTGCATCAAGTCCGTTCAGCGGTCCTGCGCAGACTGGAAGTCCGATAACAGGGAGAGTGGTGTGCGCTGCAATAACACCAGGCAGTGCAGCGGCAAGGCCGGCACCGGCGATAATGCATTTAAGACCGCGGCCACGTGCTGATTTTGCATATTCAGCTGCCTTGTTAGGGGTTCTGTGTGCAGAGAGAAAGTTAATTTCCCATGCAATTCCGTAATTGTCGAGGATTTCCTGGGCTTTCTTTACTTTTTCGGCATCATTTTTACTGCCGAGAACTATTCCTACGAGTGCGTTCGCCATGTGTTATAAAAGTCCTTTCTTTCCAATGTCTGTTCTATATTGCATTTTTTCAAAACTAATCTCTTTAACACCTTTATATGCTGTATCAATTGCCTTCTGTAATGTATCAGCTCGTCCTACAACGTTAAGTACGCGTCCACCAGTTGTCACTATTTTGCCATTCTCGCTTTTTGTTCCTGCGTGAAAAACAGTTGCACCGCATTTTTCTGCTGCTTCAATACCGGATATAACCTTCCCTTTTTCATAGGAATCCGGATAACCTCCTGAAGCAAGAACAACCGTTGCAGCAGACCCGCTGCTGTTTTTAAGTTCAAAAGAGTCTACAGTACCGGACACAGATGCCATAAAAGCTTCGTAGAGGTCACCTTCAAAAAGAGGCATAATGACTTCAGTTTCAGGATCGCCAAAACGGCAGTTGAATTCAATCACTCTCGGCCCATCTACTGTAAGCATAAGTCCTGCATAAAGGACACCTGTGTAAGGGCAGCCCTCTTTTGCCATGCCCGCAATTACTGGGGCGATTATCTTTTCGCAGACCATGTTCTTAATTGGCTCTGTAACCTTTGCAGATGGCGCATATGCTCCCATTCCGCCTGTGTTGGGCCCTTTATCTCCGTCGAATACACGTTTATGATCTTCGGCGGATGCGAATAACTTAAATGATTTACCGTCTGTCAATGCAAACATCGATGCTTCCGGGCCGTTCATCTGCTCTTCTACAACAATTGATGCGCCAGCGGAACCGAATTGCCCCTTTTCAAGAATTTCAATTGCGGCATTAAAAGCTTCGTCATGCGTAGATGGGATGATAACGCCTTTTCCTGCGGCAAGACCGTCAGCTTTGATAACAGGAGGGAGCTTAAATGAGTCGATATACTCCTTAAGTCCTTCTCTTTTGGAAAAGGAACGGAACGCGGCTGTCGGGACATTGTATTTTGCCATCAGATTTTTAGCAAACTGTTTACTGCTTTCTATACGGGCTGCAGCCTGGGTAGGTCCAAATATCTTAAGTCCCTTATTTCTGAAGGCATCTACAATTCCAAGTGAAAGGGGAACTTCGGGGCCGACCACCGTAAGGTCAATGCCTTCATTCAGCGCGAAATGCAGGATCTCTTTTATAGCCTCCACCTGGAAGGAGAGACATTCTCCGATTGACGCAATACCGGGATTGAACGGTGTTGCAAAGATTTTGGTAACATGCTTTGACTGTTTGAGCTTCCAGGCTATTGCATGTTCTCTTCCGCCGTTTCCGATTATCAGAACTTTCATTAAATGCTCCTGTTATTTGTAGCATAGAAGATAATATATTTTAACCACAATAAAATTTGGCGGGAGTGTTTAACGTTGTCTACTTTCAGGCCAGAGCTCTTATCATCGCTGCAGGGATATAATAAAAGCAGATTCCTTTCTGATCTGTCTGCCGGTGTCATTGTGGGCATAGTCGCCCTTCCATTAGCAATTGCCTTTGCCATAGCAAGCGGAGTTACCCCTGAAAAAGGGCTCATTACTGCTGTAATTGCGGGATTTATTATTTCAGCACTTGGCGGCAGTCGTGTTCAGATAGGCGGACCGACAGGCGCCTTCATTATTATTGTATATGGCATAGTTCAACAGTATGGAATAAACGGTCTTGCAATCGCAACAATGATGGCAGGTGTTATTCTCCTTGTAATGGGGCTTTTTAAGTTCGGCTCCATGATCAAGTTTATACCATACCCTATTGTCGTCGGATTTACAAGCGGAATTGCACTGCTTATTTTTTCTACACAGATTAAAGATTTCTTTGGGCTTGCCATTGTCAGCGTACCGGCAGAGTTTCATGAAAAGTGGATTACCTATTTTCGAGCCATGTCCACAGTAAATTTTTATGCATTCGGTGTCGCAATCTCTTCGCTGTTCATAATGATAGTTTGGCCTAGATTCAATCAGAGAATTCCAGGATCTCTTATAGCCCTTATAGCCTCAACCTGTGTTGTCTATTTTCTGAACTTACCTGTTGAAACTATCGGCTCTAAGTTTGGCGACATACCTTCTTCAATTCCAAAGCCACAATCCTTTGATATCAGCTTCTCTGTAATAAAAGGGCTCATGGCTCCTGCAATATCAATTGCTATTCTGGGTGCAATAGAATCGTTATTGTCTGCTGTTGTAGCGGATGGCATGATAGGAACAAGACACAAAAGCAATATGGAACTTGTCGCGCAGGGAATTGCGAATATCGTCACTCCGATTTTTGGCGGTATTCCGGCAACAGGTGCAATCGCTAGAACAGCTACAAATATTAAAAATGGAGCACGAACTCCCATCTCTGGCATGATTCATGCGCTAACGCTGCTGCTGATAATGCTATTCTTCGGCGGTCTTGCAAAGCTGATTCCAATGGCCGCTCTTGCAGCTATTCTGATCATCGTCTCATACAATATGAGTGAGTGGCGTTCCTTCAAAACTTTGCTGAAAAGCCCCAGAAGCGATATCATAGTTCTGGTAACAACATTTTTATTAACAGTATTAATCGATTTGACTGTAGCAATAGAGATCGGAATGATGCTGGCTGCCTTTCTCTTTATGAAGCGTATGGCCGAGGTCACAAATGTAAGTATGATCACCCGCGAACTTGATGATTCCGAACCAAAAACTCCTGACGCAAATTCCATGGATCTTAAAAAGATTCCGCACGGTGTAGAGGTTTATGAGATTAATGGACCGTTCTTTTTCGGTGCTGCGACCAAGTTCAAAGATCAGATGATGACACAGAAAGAAAAGCCAAAAGTAAGAATTATCAGAATGAGAAATGTGCCTGCGATTGACGCAACGGGTTTGCAAACAATAAGAGATTTTTACAAGGATTTTAAAAAGACTGGAACTGTGCTGATTTTATCAGGAGTACATACGCAGCCTCTGTTTGCTATGACACAGGCTGGTCTTTTCGATCTTTTAGGTGAGGAAAATATTCAAGGAAATATAGATGCTGCTATTTCAAGAGCAGAGGCCATAATAAAAGAGAAGGAAAATGAGAGTACCCACAAGGCGAAAAACTAGAAGCGTAAAAATTGGCAAGCTGTCAATAGGCGGCGGAGCCCCCGTTTTGGTTCAGTCGATGACTTGCACTAAAACTTCTGATGTTTCTGCTACATTATTGCAAATAGACGAATTAGAAAAGGCAGGCTGCGAAATAATCAGAGTAGCTGTCCCTGATAAATCTGCTCTTGACGCACTGCCTGCAATTAAAGCCTCTTGTCCAATGCCGCTGGTTGCAGATATCCATTTCAACCTCTCCTTTGCTCTTGGAGCAATAGAGGCTGGTTGTGACAAAATCAGAATTAATCCTGGCAATCTAGGTGGTCTTGATAATTTCAAAAAGGTTCTTTCAAAAGCTGCTGAAAAAGGATGTGCCATCCGTATAGGTGTAAACTCAGGCTCAGTCGAGAAAGCGCTGCTCGAAAAATATGGCGGCCCTACAACAGAAGCAATGGTTCAAAGCGCTCTGCAATATCTGGAAGTATGTAATGATGAGAAGTTTGATCAAATCGTAATATCAATAAAAGCAAGCAGCACTCTTGAAGCTGTTGAAGCTAATCGCCGTTTTTCGGAATTGTCAGACTTCCCGCTCCATCTTGGAATAACTGAAGCTGGTACGCCTGGCTATGGTGCATTAAAAAGTGCTGTCGGCATCGGTTCGCTGCTGCTTGATGGTATTGGCGATACAATTCGTGTTTCTCTCACAGGTAATCCTGTAAACGAAATACCTGTGGCGTATGATATCCTCAAAGCGTCAGGCGTTCGCATCGTCACTCCTGAAGTAGTCTCATGTCCCACCTGTGGCCGTCTTCAGTACGGCATGGAGGATGTAGCTAAAGAGATCGAGAAGCGCCTTGCATCAGTCCGTAAACCATTACGTGTTGCAGTCATGGGTTGCCTTGTAAACGGCCCCGGAGAAGCCCGCGAAGCTGACATAGCATTGGCTGGTGGAAAAGGGGAGGCTGTGCTTTATAAAAAAGGCGTAGAGATTGGAAAGATCAAGGAAACAGAAATGGTTGATGCAGTTGTCAAGGCCGCGATGGAATGGTGAACCCCTAGAGAATAATTAAATTTGACTATTTCCCGAGATGGATATATATTAAATAATATCGCTGCCAACGATGGCAATATCTTCTCACGGAGGTTTTTATGCAGGAACAGTTCCCCTCAATTATTCAAAGCATTATGAAAACCAGCCAGGATATGTGGCAAAAAGGGTGGGCTGAGGCCAATGGCGGAAATATATCTCTACGCCTTGAAAAAGAGCAGGTTCCGGTTTGCTCTCCCAAATCAGACTGGATCCCGCTTGGATGCTCCCTTCCCGAACTTTCAAAGGAATGTTTTCTAGTTACCGGAACTGGGCGCTACCTCCGGAATATTGCCCTATTCCCATGGAAAAACATTGGTATTATCGAGCTTGACGAAACGGCTTCAGGTTATCGTATCCTCGAAGGTTTTGAACCCACGGGTAAACCAACCTCCGAACTGGCTGCGCACCTCATGACACATGCTTCAATAAAAAAAGCATATAACAACAGTAAACGGGCCGTCATTCATACCCATGCACCTTCGCTAATCGCCCTTACCTATGCGCTGACTCTGGATTCAGCTCTGCTTTCCAAGCTTCTTTGGCAATGTCATGTCGAATGTATAGTCGGTTTCCCATCGGGAATTGAATTCATTCCATGGATGATGGCGGGATCAAAGGATATTGGCGAAGCTACGGCAATGGCTCTGGCCAGGCGTCCGCTGGCAGTCTGGCAGTTTCATGGTGTCTTCGGCACGGGCCGGAATCTGGACGAAGCTTTCGGATTAATTGACATGGCTGAAAAAGCAGCTAGTATATTTCTACTAGCTAAGTCTACAGGTTGCATACGCCATGCACCAACGGTAGAACAACTTAGGAGTATTGCTGAAAATTTCAAGGGAGTACCCGAAGAATCTTTTTTGAATGCAGATACAACCGCTTTTTTCCGGTAAAATCAATATGAAGCTACCTAGTGAACTTATAACGCCTCCTTCTGAATACAGTGTCATGCCTTTTTGGTTCTGGAATGATGCCCTTGATGAAAATGAAATAATCAGGCAAATCGCTGACTTTCAAAAGCACGGCGTTCACGGCTTTGTAATTCATCCCCGCGTCGGATTGCCGCGTACGATTCAGTTTATGTCAGATGGAATGTTGAATTTCATGGAAATGGCAGTCCGCGAAGCACAAAAACGTGGTATGAAGGTTGTGCTGTACGATGAGGGTATTTATCCATCAGGTTCTGCAAGCGGTCAAGTAGTGGCATCTAATCCGGTCTTCGCAGGCCGCTGTCTTGAAAAAGCTGAACTGAAAGGTAATGAAGAACCGCTTCTCGAAACAGACGAAAAACTTGTTGCCATTGTAAAACGGAAAAACGGCACGCGTATTGCCATAATTGACCGGAAGGCAGACAATGTTATCCGCGGACTCCATTATATCGATGAAGCAGGGGAGAGCGAGGATAATCCACCGGCAGCGGATCTGCTCAATCCGGCAGCTGTTGACTGTTTTATAAAATGTGTGCACGAAAAGTTTGCGGCTCGTTTTGCTACCTATTTTGGAAACACTGTTATAGCAATTTTCACTGATGAACCTTCTCCTTTAAGCAGAGCAGCGAGAGAGGGAGCAATCTCTGGCACTACCGGGATTCTCGAACATGTCAATCGGATACTGGGTTATGATTTCACTCCGCATCTACCCGCTCTCTGGTATGACGATGAACCAGATGCTGAAAAATACAGGTCAGACTATCATCGCGCTGTTACCTTGCGTTTTGATGAAACTTATTACAAACCACTTTATGACTGGTGCGAAAAACACGGAATTGCTTTAGCTGGGCACCCCCATAAACCTGATGACCTGGGCTCGCTGCGGTATTTCCATGTGCCGGGACAGGATACGGTATGGCGCTGGGTACTGCCGGACACTCCATCAGCCCTTGAAGGAGCTGAATCTGTGCAGGCTAAATGCGCTTCTTCAGCTATGATACACAACAACAGGCGTCGTAACGCAAATGAGTGCTGCGGAGCTTATGGCCACGAACTGACCTGGGAGGAGATGAACTGGCTTGCCGCCTGGTGCTTTGTACGCGGGACAAATCTGCTCCATCCGCATGCCTTCTACTACTCTATTCGCGGGCCAAGACGGGATGAACGTCCGCCGGATGTCGGTCCCAATAGCCCATGGTGGAACAGGTATAAAGAATACGCAGATTCGTGTGCAAGATTAAGCTGGCTTAATACAGACTCTCAACATGTCTGTCAAGTCGCAATACTTGGTTTGTCAAATTTTCTTCCATGGAAAGCTGCAAAAGTGTGCTTCCAGAGTCAGATCGATTTCAACTATCTGGAGGAACGTGACCTGCTGGATCGCGCAATCATAGATGATAATGGAATACATGTCGGAGCTATGACATATCGGCTTTTAATTACCGAACACAAAACTGGTTCACCCGCTGTTATGTCTGTCCTAAAGAAACTTGAAGAAAAGAGACGCTTGCTGCATTTTAATAAAACTACCGTTGAAAATGAATTCATTAGTAACATACGGAAAACTGTTGTCCCTGACTTTCAAATTTCTCCTGCGAACAAGGCCCTTCGGGTGAGACATGTCATTAAAAACAACATGAACGTTTTTTTTCTGTTCAATGAGGAAAAAGAACCATTTGATATTATGCTAACATTAAAAAACAACCAGTCTTCTGTCCTTGTGGACATTGTAACAGGTAACCACACTGACATTAACTTGTCTAAACCGCTAAGGTTTAAGGCTCATGAAATGAAGCTATTGTTAACTAGTAATCTTACTTTGTAATAACTGTCTTTACGGTAATAGTTGACTTGCCAGCCGTAAGCTTACAAAAATAGACTCCAGTTGCTGCTCTGCCATTTCTCTGATTATTGCCTTGCCATCCAAACGAATATTTTCCACGTTTAAAATAGCCGGAAGCTATTTCTCTGATAAACGCTCCGTCTGCCCCATAAACTGCTAGTTTGATATCACCGGAAAATGGAAGCTCAATATTCAGCGTAGTTACAGGATTGAATGGATTTGGGGTTATAATTAGTTTAGTTGAACCCGCAAGTTCATCTGCATTTTGTTTTGAAGCGGTAGTAAACGCGTCCATGCGAAGCGTGTAGAGTTTACATTGCGCATCTGAACACCAAACCAGGTTCCGTTTAGCGTCGTACATAAACGCCATTCCGCTCAAACCCCTTTCCCACATTGCTGAGGGAGCAGTAACAGTTTGCGTTTCCCACTTGTTTGTTGCGCAGTTTAACAGGTAGTGCACGTAGGTTGAACCATTCTGACCAGCTGTTCCCATAAACAAAATTTTATCTGAACCGGGCAGGTATGCGCTAGCTTCATAAAGATATGAATAAGCGGTACTGTTTTTAACAAGATTGGAATCTCCAGGGTATAAATTTGAAACAGTGTTTGTCGTATAACTGTATTCCAATATTTTTGGAGCTGCATTTGCCGCACAGCTGGCAAATACCAGCACTCTGTCACGCTTGCTGTCATAGCAGATGCCACCGTAATCGCGCAAGTCGCAGCCGCTGTTATATGCCCAATTTGTTGCAACAGCCTGGCGCCACGTCCCTCTTAGCGAGTCAAGCAGGTATATACCGTAGCTTCCGATAGCAAAAACACCATGAGGTGTCCCAATTGTATAGCCGGCCGCAGGGGCTGGAATATGAAGAGAATCCCAATCCTTTTTTACCGGGTCATATGTATATGTCAAGTCCCCTTTGACAAAAACCATCCGTTTCAATTTTTCCGAGTATGAATAAGCGTGCCAGGTGTGAATTGCAAGGAATGGCCTATTGTCAAATGTATACCCGTTAATTCCAAATATTCCATTATGCTCAAGCATTGTTACCGGTGCGTAGCCAAGAGAATACCTGTTTTCACTTATTGAATATTGCGGCACATCATTATATGGAACAGCAGAGTGGCCTCCGGCAAATTTGAGAATCAAATCATGGTCAGGGTCGATAACGGTAGTGCCGTAATCCCGGCCTCCAGCAGGCATCTTGGGCGGAACTACAGCCGTCCATGTTCTTACTGGTATATTACGCAATGAAAGTTCATTTGCCGCGGTATCAACAGCAGGCACCCCCTGCGTATACCAGGCAGGATCCAGGTTGCCCGATGGATGCCAGGCTGCGCCATCAGTAATTCCGTAGGTGGATGTACCAGCAGCATCAACCTCAGTGGCACTAAAGTGGAGCTTATAGGTCATTGGCCGATACTGTGAATAAAAACCAGATGTGTCAGCCAGCGCTATAATGTTGTCTGATGTATCTGCTGCAACCATTGGGCAGCGGTATCGCCAACCGTTAAAGTCAGGGAATACGGAGCCGCTCTGAATAGCTTTCACAAGCTGCCACGAATTTGCAGCTGCATCATACTTCCATATTTCAAATGGTACTTTTACAGCGCCATTAAATGAAATGTAGCCTCCAAGTAAAACAATCGTTTGACTTTTTGGAAGATAAAGAAGTGCGTGGCCTGCTCTTGGTGATGGGCCAACAGCAGGTTTCTTTTGTGACCATGTTTTAGTGGCACAGTCATATATCCAGGTGTCGGCAAGTGTTGAATTAAAACGTTCACCGCCAAAAAGAACGATGCAATGGTTCTTCGCGTCATATACCATTGGAGAGTTCGCACGTGCAGGCGGCTCAACAGTACCATTAAGTTTTGTCCAGGTATTAGATGCGACCTTATATGTCCATGTTCCTGGCGTACCGTTTGGCATATCAACGTTAGTGCCGCCAAAAAGAACTAATTCTTTATTTATCGGATCGTAACAGAGACTGCCGTAATTTAGTTTCCAAGCACCATAATTATTATTGACAGGAGGACATGGATTTATTCCACCCAGTGTGTCCCATCTACGCGTTTTTGTGTCATAAGAAAAAGTTCTGTTTTCAAGGTAATAGTAAATTTTCGCATTGTCAGAATTATATGCGTACTGATTGTAAGCATTGTAAAATCCCTGCCACCAGATTCTAGGACGCATATAGCCGTCTGTGGTGAACCAACCGGCGTCACCTCCTGCAGCTTTTCCATGACCATACACAGGGCCGGTGCTGTCGCCCCAGTTACCGTTAAGAGCGTCGATGCTGTCAGTAACTGCCGTAGAACCATAAAGAGAATCATGCGGAAGGAAATTGATCCACTTTCCAAGCCCTGTAGTATAGACCATCTCTTCATATGGATTGCCGCCTACTTCAGCTTCATTGCCGATAGAGAGGATAAAGCGGTTACTGTCCGGACAGTAATTTAACGCCGCCCAATTTCTATGACCCACCTCTCGTCCGGTTACAATTGACCAGGTGTTATCCTGTGCAGCAATCAACGTCGTAACAATCAGCACTAAGACGGCAATTTGAATTTTCATAAAATCTCCATAAATAAACGTGAAATAAATAATACCTGCAGGAAATTTTTCCTTCATTTCTAAGTCGGAATATTAGAATATTTCAAAATAGCCAACGTTGGCAATTATTAAATCTACCTCATTTAGCTGCTATAGTCAATGTTTTTTTCGCCGAAGTTATTAAATAATCCAAGGATAAAAAATTATACAATTTAGCCAGATTAGCAGATTCTTTTTTATCTGTTATGTATCATATATTAAGTATTAGCTGATGTTATCCCAATAAAAGGAGTGTTATGTCGTCTTCTGCACTGCATCTATTTGTTTCCATTCTTGTTTTACATATTTCCGTTAATGCGGTTGTTCGCTGGAATGGTTCAGATACCCTTTCTGCATTGAATTGGAAGGTTGCCGGCCCTTTTAGTCTTTCGGATAAAAACGTTTCACCTCCGGTTCCTGCTTCTGTAACACCGGATTCAGCTCTTCGTTTATCGACTTATGGTACCGGTTCGTACAAAG
>JAEUSG010000429.1 GCA_016788315.1 Fibrobacterota bacterium
CAAAAATTAAAGGCAGGGTCTTTTTATTACACGCAACTCTGATTCGGGCATGTTAAAATCGTATGTAACATGCCAGCTCAAGCTGACAATTGCGAAATATTTATATTATGGTAGCGCAATTGCAGCTTAGCTGGGGCGTTATGTTCGCTTATTCACCATGCACTGAATTACTTTCAATGTTGCCGCAAAGGCAATAAGACACGCGCAAAACAGATTATTGTTTCAAATATCTCAAAAACATATATTATATGCATATGGAAATTTACTAAACACGCTCTTACAAGAATCGATGAACGCAATTATACTCAAGGCGAATTACTTTCAGTTCTAAACGGAGACGTTCCTTCGATTATTTATCCAAGTCCAAGAGAGGAGAGCGTCAATCTATATTTTGGTAAAGTTGATGAAAAATATTTGATGATACCAGTTGATATCGAAAAAAAGACAGTTATAACAGTACGCCCTATGAGGAAAAAAGAAAAGTCGACTTATTTAAAGGAAATTAAAGATGACAAAGAATAAAAGCCGTATTTCATATTATGAAAAAACTGATTTCTCCGATGCCATGAAAAAAACTAAAGGTAGGAAAGTTCTACCTTCTGTTAAAAGAATAACGATTAATATTTCTGATAAGATTTATAAAGAAGCGAATGAGCTAGATCATTACATGAGCATGGGCTATCAAAATGTATTGAAAACTGCCATGACTCTTGGTTTAACTGAACTATATAGTCAAGTTGCTTCACATAGTGTTTCTCATAAATAATGCCTTTAAATCCTTGAGCGCAATCAAAGGCAGCGCGTGATAAACAAAAGGCAGCGGCAACACTGCAACTAATTCTGATTCGTGCATGGTGAATGCAAACATAACATCCCCGCTCAACCAGACACCGCCAAACGGTTTGGGCCAATTCTTCCCTGCGGTGCTGGTTAGCGTGAGCGTTAGGTTCAGTTCCGCCATATACTGAGTTGTACGCTAAAAGTAAGCCCAAAATTATATACAATGCAACACAATGCAATCGCCACGTCGTGTGGCGAAAGGAAATCAAAAAAATGAAGATAAAAAACATTACATT
>JAEUSG010000477.1 GCA_016788315.1 Fibrobacterota bacterium
TTTCAGAATCTCACCGGTTTCAGACAAAACATCGCCGACAGTAAGTCTGTATGCGGGAATAACATCATCAGGAGTACCGCCGACAACCTTCCGTTTATCGTAAAGATCTATTGAATATCCTTTTTCCAGCAGATCCACTGCGCATGAAAGTCCGGCAGGACCGGCACCGATGACGGCTGCCTTGAGTCCGTTGGCTTTTTCGGGAACACGTGCGACAACTAGCCCAAGTTCCCTTGCTTTTTTAGAAACATACTTTTGAATCTCACGAACAGGAACAGCTGCCCCCTTTAGGATGGTTTCCATACAATGCTGTTCACACTGTACTTCAGATGGACATACATAAGCACAAAGTTCCGGAAGAACATTACACTTTTTTAGAATCTCGTAAGCCTCTTTAATATCACCGCGCTCGAAGGCTTTTATAAAACCCGGCACATCGACGCTGGCAGGACAACCGGCACTGCAGTTTGCGAATTCACAATTCCGACACCTCTCCGCCTCTTTTTTAAGAGTGTCCTCTGAACGTGCACGTGCCGCTCTGTAAACCGGTCCGTAAATTCTTGAATCTCTGATAACGCAGCCCGTTTTATCACCATCGCGCATAAGCTGAGTACAGGCAGAACAGGCGATACAGGATTTATTCGGGTCCATTCCCCCTTTTTCCTTTATATCCTTTACAGAATCGGGATAGGCGAATGCACCGCGCCCCTGTCCGATGAGCGTTGCCCATCCTTCCTTGACAGAACCGGCAGCAGCATAGGGCAGAAGGTGGCGTAACCATGTATAGCCGGAACCGATGACCGGCATTTCCGGAAATGCCTTCTGAACCTCTGCCGCAATATTAATGATATTTGCAACACCTTCAAGCGGATGCATTTCAGGCGGGTTCATACCTACAATCGGATGGTCGTATGGACGTCCCCAATGAGGATTGAAGTATGGATTGGCTATACTTACATTCAGAAGCGGGTAGTCAATTTCACGCAGCATTTTAATAAGCTGCAGCGGTTCTGTGAGGTCAGCCTTCTTTTCATCATCCTTTGAAACGCCCCATCCATAAGGATATCTGATAGCGTCAAATACATTTAGACGACTGGTCACAATTAACTGTGGAACAGCTTTTTTAATCTTTGCCGCAGTTTCGCGCAAGAAACGTGTTCTGTTTTCAAAACTTCCGCCGTAGCGGCTGTTTTCACGTGTGAAAGATGCAAGAAGTTCAGAAAGAAGATATCTGTGACATGATTTAATATCTACACCATCGAATCCAGCTTCATATGCAAGCTTTGCTGTCTGGACATAGGTTTCCTGCAATGCGTCAAGTTCATCGTCTGTTATAAGGGGATAATCTTTGCCAAGTTTATGTATAGGGTCAAGAACTTCACTGTGATGTGCAATTATTGGACAAGGCTTTCCATTTTTCTTGCTGTAGCGACCTGAGTGAGTAACCTGTAATATTGACAAAGGACGATGACCGCTTCCGAAAACATTCTGTGCGACCTTACGTGTATCATCTGTTAACTTTTTGAATACAGAAAGTGTCCCCTTGTGCAGCCAGAACTGCCCGGGATTGGTACGGCATTCGTTGAGGACAGCTGTTGCCTCATACCAAATGAGTCCGCTGCCGCCTTCGGCATAACGTCTGTATCGCCTGAAGCTGAGTTCTCCTGGTGCACCGTCCGGAGCGGAATCAAATCCTTCCATAGGATGAACAACGAATCTGTTCGGAATGGTGTGTGTACCAATCTTTACATTGTCATACATTACCGAAAAATCTTCTGACAAAGGGAAAGAGAGCTTCATCTCTCCCATTTTATTTTTAAGCTCTTCAAGAGTCTTCAGATGGAATCTTTCATGTTTTGCCATTTATCGCATTCTCCCTTTGTTCGGAATTTAGAATTTTTTCTCTTTGCGTGTATGTACAATAACCATTTCACAATCTTCCACAATTTCATATGTATGACCTAACAGAGCATCGAATTGTATTGATTCACCTTCCGAAAGTGTTCTTTCTCCGCTGGGAAGAGTTACTGTTACTCGCCCCTTTTGGACAAAAACGATCTCGGTGTCATTCTCATGGACTTCAGGATGGGCTAGCGAACTCCCCTTTTTTCCTGAAACACAGACGACCTTGGCGTTATTGTATATGACTCTTCTGAAATTAAAACCTTCACTTGAATCGCGTGTCTCTTTACGTATC
>JAEUSG010000483.1 GCA_016788315.1 Fibrobacterota bacterium
CTAACTATTAGTCTGCCATTTTCATGTACTGTTTGTATTTTATTGTCAAGCATCCAGTTTTGTTTAAGAGTATCCCACCCATAATTTTCTTGTATTGCACTAGTACCATTATAGTAATCTATGGTTTTCGACCGATTTACATATTCATTTTTCGAATTCAAGAGCTGTATAACTTTTGTTTTCTGCAAAACATTTTTACCATTAATATTTAAAGAAAAACCGTTCCCTACTATAACCAAAAGCAACAGAAACATTGAGCTAATCATCGGATACATACTTTTCCTTTTCATTAAATTATAATTTTGCCAATCAATTTATTGACAGATATTATACAGCAAAATCAGTTCCAGAAATACTATAACACTTAAGACTTTGATTGCAAAGATAATCTGAAAAGCAACCACGTATCTTTTGCCAAGGAAACTGGCAAACCAATGCCAAAATTATTGGCATGCTCTATTAGCATAATAGCAACAACGCCTAAAGCCTTCCGTACGGGAGGAAACCCGTTCTTTGACAGGAGGATCAATCCCGCCTATTTACGGAAGGCAAATTTTAGATCCCAATCAACATATAGGAGCAAAAGTCAACGAATGACTTTCAAAGATAGCTAGAGCCTTTCACTTCCAGCAGAAAGATGACATACATACGATAACTTTAGAGTTTGTTTACGTCGCTGTTTATTGAAGTCAGCAAAGTAGAATTTACAATCAGCAATTATAAAACCCCCTTTAAAACTTTATGGCTATTTCTCTATTCAAAGAGAATAAAAAGGGCCTCATCAGTGGTAGGATGAATGGAACAAATTAGTTGTAAAAGACTACCAACGAATGGTAAAACTGTACCAAAACAGTAAAAATGTTGGAAATTCATGGTTTTTTTATTTCATCGCTCGTTTCAATGAGCAAACGCCTTCCGCACGGGAATAACCCGTTCTTTCACGGGAGGATCAATCCCGCTTAATTACGGAAGGCTAATTTCAGATCCCAATCAATTTATAAGAACCAAAAGTCAGTGAATGACTTTCAAAGATAGCGAAAGCCTTTCACTTCCAGCAGAAAGTTGACATACATATGAACCAGCTGACAATTCTTGGGTATTTAATGCAATCCCATTTACCATCTTTGCAGATTCTGAAATGGTTCTTGAACATACCATGCGTCCAGTAATATCAAAAACCGTCAAAACAGCAGGTGTATTGTCTGCCATTTTATAGCGAATAAATGTTAAAAAGGTTGCAGGGTTCGGCGTAGCAGAAAATGACGTTAGCAATGATCTTTCTTTTTTGGACTCCAGTGTTGTACTTAACCCCGAAACAGGAAACTGATATACAGAAGCCTGTGTTCCCGATTTTGCAATTACGAGGACTTCGAATGCATTTATTGGAGCGTCAGCCTGAACTCTGTAAAGCCTATCAAGAGATCGTATAAACAGTTCTTTGTTTATATAGCTACGATCAAGCATAAACATTTTTGTACCAAGCAACAACCCGTTAGATGAGAAAATTTCAATTGTAGCGCTATCACCATTTGATATATCTCGATCAATAAACCTGACAACGTTACCATTATTATCAACTTTCATCAAAGCTTTCATCAAGTTGTATTTTGTTGTTATCGAAGCTTCCTGAACACCATTTGTGTTGTATTTTGTCAGCCCAGCCCATATGCTGTTTCCTGCAACGACAAGTGGCGTGAGTGATTCAAGGTATCGACTTGCCATATTATTTGACCAAAGCAGATTTCCTGCTGAATTGAATTTTGACAACGAAAAAACACCGTTACTTAATGAAGAAAGAGATAATGAATAAACGTTATCACCAGCATCAACTGCCATTACTCCTACACCTACTGCAAACAATTTCTGCCATACCTGTGTTCCAGAATCCATGCTAAGCCTAATAAGTGTTCCCTGAGCGAAATTCTGGCTTTTACCCATGCAGGAAAGATAAAGTTTATCTCCTGTTGAGACCTGAATATTTCTAATATTGGCATCCAGTGAATTTGACCACACGAATTCACCTTTCGACGAATATTTAAAAACCGAGGGCGTATAGTGTCCTCCTTTTAAACCTACAACAAGCTCTCCTGAAGATGTAAAATTCAGGCTTATGAAATCACTTTCACCTCCACCATCATTTGAAGTTACAGTTGAGGCACTCCAGAGCAGATTACCATTATTATCATATTTTGAAGTTAGAAGCTTATATGAACCGGATGATGGGACTATACCGCAAACAAATATATTTCCGGAAACATCAAGCGCTATCTGAGAATAACTGAATTCATAACCATTTCCAGTTATTGTACTGTCCAATGTCTGAGTTTTTGACCAGATTTCAACTCCTGATGAATTATATTTGCTGATCTGCCACTTGAAATCCTTATCTGGTTGTCCAGGCCGGAAAAGACGACTAGAAATGCACTTATAATAATTATCCCTACTGTCTACCTGAATTTGACCTATTCTTGATACAACAGAACAACTATCACTAATACAACCACCGACAAAATTTATATCAACACCTCTATCAATACCAATAGAAAACACTGCCGTTACACCTAGTGCAATACCTGCACATAATGGCCTGAATATCTTATTTAAAGACATTTTATTCTCCTAAAATTTTATTATTCAATTTCTATTTACGAACTAATCAACTTTCACTACTAAATGTACGATCCTGCTTCCTCCTATGGTAGCTGGTTAACTGGTACGAATTCAAGCGCGCTTATCTTATTTGCAAACATTGACTCAATTACACTTATTGATGGAATATTATTTTCGACAATAATTTCTAAAGATAAAATCGGACTCCAAGGTAGACGATTTACCGATAACTGGTTCCATCCTTTATTGGCTAATGCAAAAACTTTGATCTGGCTGATTGGACTATCCTGTATGATTCCAGCATAGATACTGTTACCGTCCGTTCCGAGCTTTATTTCGTTTATTGGTATTATTGTAAAGCCGGTTAACCCCAACGTTTCCCAATTCAATCCATTCCACGCTATGGCGGATGCACGTTCTCCGCAGTAAGAATCAGAATATCCTACAATCAGCTTCCCCTGCCAAATCACAGATGACAATACAGATTTTGAATTAATCTTCACATTAACTGGCGAGATATCTTTCCAATCAACCCCAGTAAACATTAATACATTCATCTTGTCAGCAGAATCAGAATCTGAAAACACAACCAAAGGTACATCATTTAATACTACCAATGCGTGATTTTTTACTTTACCTTTTGAAAGCCCTCTTTGACCACATATAAGCCACTTTTCTCCCTGCGTTCTGACAACACTCAATCGTCCTCCTACAACTGAATCAGAGAAACTAACAAACAGTTCTGTGGAACAGACGGTCGCGCTATATTTAGAATATGGGAGACATGAAATAGCAGTTTCTCCGAATGGTTTCCAGGCTCCGGAATCCCATTTATGAAAGACAAGCTGACTATTTGCATCTTTTATAAAACCGAGAAAAAGCTGATTATTTCCACTTACTAATTTCGGCTCAGTACCAAATGCCCTGAATTGCAATGACGAACCTCCAAACGTATCCCATATCGTATCTTTAAATATTTTGACCTCAATATTTTGATCCGCTGATTGATTTGAATACGCTACCACTTTGAAATTATTCCACATACACATTGTCAAAGATGAGACAGCTGAACCTGACAAACCAGAATAATCTAATACTTTCCAATATGCGGAAAGAGAAAGGATTGAGATAAAGCTAATACTGTCAGAACCTATACGAACACCAATAGTATCCCATACATTTTGCCGATTGCTGACGTTATTTATTTGAAGCGAATATGAACCGGATGAGAGATTATTTATTTGGAAATTGCCATCATTGTCAGGACAAACATTCGTAGCAAAGCCGGGAAGCACTACAACAAATGAACAACCTGAATCAGCTTCAGGCAATGCTAAAGTTCCGGTCAGGGTTCCTGTTTTTCGAAGTGTGTCACATCCCAAAACTCGTTCCATATCATCAACACCAATTTTGATATTATTTCTTAAAACTCCCAACGTGTCTCCAGAGCGTGCTTCAAGAAGATATTCGCCCTCAGGAATACCATTAAACGAATAACTTCCTGTAGAGTCAGAACATGTCTGAAATTCATGACCTATAGATTCCGTGTATCCTGGAGTTTGATTAGAAATAAAATCAACACTGCGCAAATAAATCTTTGCAATATCATGTGTGCCTTGTAAATTTACAACTATTCCAGATACGTATGCATTGCCAACCTTTGTTCCTGTTCCTGCGAGATCGCCAGAACCTTGCTGACAACCATGAAACGACATGCTTAATATCCAAATTGCAATAACGACGAAAGACTTCATGCTTTTACCTCTTCTGATAATTCTGTATTAACCAGAGGGAAAAATTGAAAATTCAGCTGGTAAACCGTTTCTGATTGTGCGCTATTTTTAGAAATCATTTCCAATAGATCTTCTTCAAAGGCAGATATAAGTGCCTTAATATTGGACACTTCACTTTCAGGAATACTTATAGTTACAGAACTAATCTCCCGCTTTTTTGCAGGAATACGCTCAATAGATTCTTCCGCAAGCTTTATCATCTGCGAATGAAATCTCCTTACAAAAAGAGTCTGTATTTCATCTTCAGCTTTATAAAGAGATTCAGCTGCTATAAGTTTTCCGGAATCATCATACTTAAGTATCCCTAGTTTTTTAAGAGTTTCAAGAGCCTTAAGAGCCTCTGCTGGTTTAATCGAAGGATTAAGTCGCTTTGAAATCCAAACGGAATCTTCCCGAAAATTTTTCAGAGACACCATCTCTTTGATAGGTATATAATACCAATGTTGACAAATCTCATACTGTTCACGCGTTAAGGTTTTTATTGGTGTCTGCTGCCCAAATTTCAATAACAATTGAAAATGTCTATTCTTCTCTTTTTCCGTTTTAGCCTGATTAAAATGAACAAGTGCACGAAAATAATCTGCTTCTTTGCTTTTTAAATTTAATGCAAGGATGAATTTGTCCATGCTTTCATCTGTTATGTTACGCTGTCCATCCATGACATACTTCAACATTTGCGGTGCTTGAAACCCTGCACGCTTTGAAAAATATCTGAAAGAGAAAAAAGGTTTTGCCTCTTTCTGGTATTGATAATAATCGGAGAGATATTTCCGATAATTTGAGTATTCATAAATTGGCTTCATCTACACAGAAATATAGCGCACCAAAGATGGAAAATCAATCTGAATAAATTATTAGCGATAACAAGATGTTAACAGTTGCAACGGTAACACATTGAAATACAATTAGTTATAAAATTATAATTGTAATATCACACTATTATTTGTTAACATTCTAAAGCTATCACCACACTCATTTTCCCAAAACAACTTTTAAACGCATCTCTCTACCTTCAGAAACAAGCCTGTACACATACAAGCCACAAGCAACTCTATTTCCTTTCGTATCTGTTGCATCCCAAACGGCCTCATGTTTACCAGCAGCTACCACACCAGACTTCAATGTCTTTATCACTCTTCCTGAAAGGTCATATACCGAAAGGTTTGTATAACCTGAAACAGATAATGAATACTTTACATTACATACGGGATTGAAAGGATTTGGGAAAGCAGCCATTTCGAATGCGTCAGAACTTCTTGTGCTAACAAACTCACTTTTTGTGTAGTTAATTGTATCACGGTAATTAACATCAACCAGCCCATCATCGGCTACAAAATTCATTGACATTCCTCCTTCCACGGAACAAACTACCAGATAGTTAATTGCACCATAACTCATCAGTTCAAGTCCTGCTCCGCCCGAAACAATAACTTTATTCGTTGTAACGGTATTCCGATCGCCTATTATCTTTCTGCACAACGTATCCTCTTTCATTGCTGTCCAGCAATAATTGGAAACACCCCAGGAATTATCACCCATTCCTATCCGAAGGTAATATTCACCATCTGGAACATCAACGGTATAGGTTGTCGGTTTTGAATTAAGGACAAATGAGTTTAACAGAAAATTTTCGCTTTTTCTGTCATCCCTCGTATATGTCGATGCAGTTCCCCATCCGTATCCTTTTATCACAGAGTAAAGAGCACCATTATCAGAAAGCCATCCTGTTTTCCATGGGTTTGCTGACACCTGAAAATTAATACGTCGTATGAATGATGGACGACTGAACACTTTAAGATAAGTTGAGTCCTCTTTAATCGGGTATTTGTGAAATGTCAAAGCGCCTACATTTCTGCGATTAACAACCCAGGGCCCTTCATATGAGAGCTCTTCCAACGGGGCATGATAGAAAGCATTAGGAGCATATGTAAGTTTCTTAGCATTACAGGGAACCTTTAGATTGAATATCAGAGCGTGATTTGCTGTATCAGACACAATCTTATCTATAGCGCATGGTATTCCATCAAAGTAAAAGTAATCCTTAAGCGAAATGGTATTGTCGGATATAACTGTATCTTTCTGTGCAAACACAGCCTGATTAAACTTAACTGTCAATTGTGTATGGCTGTCGTTCGAATAAAACACATCACGTATATCCGGCGATTCTATCTCCGCCGTATCCGTTGAATTATACAAATCCCGTTCAATCAGCCGAACCATTCTGTCTCCCATTTGCTCATAGCCTATATTCGAATTATTGAAAAAGTGGCAGCCATCATGCCCTTCAACATTAGTGGTAGACAAAACAGACAATTTTGGAAGCTGCGATGGCATTTTGCGCTGAATCTCCCGCATCACACCCGAATTGCTGCAGAATCCAGGATGTATTTGAAAAGTATAAACGTGCTCGATGCCAGGATAATCAACCATCCAACTATTGTAAAGCTCCTTAAAAAGTCCTGCATACAATGTGTCAACATAGAAAGACTCCCCTTGATACCACAGAACAGCTCTCACACTGCTGTTTAACCCCGATCGCGTCAGACGCCAGTATATTTTGCCATATGTAGATGACAATAAAGTGTCTCGCATATGTGATTCAATGTAGGTACCGGCAACTGAACCATTTATGTAGAAGAATGGAATTTTCTGATTTTCGACAATATGGCGACCTATACCCCAAGGTGTGCTGCCGGGATTAGACCATGTCGAGTCGAGTCCAAATGTACGAATCCACGGAGAAGAAAAAGTTCTGCCACTATATGCTGCATTGGATTGCCCATCAACCATGAAAGCATCACCGCAAATAATCTTGTCTGCCGTGACCACAACTATGTTTCCCAGTCGCACCTCAATTTTGTATTCAACCAGTTCAGCGTGCACTTTTGGCAAAAGAGAGAATGGTGCAGTACTGCCGTTGTATGCAAGTTTCTGAGATAACCGCTTGACTACACTACCTGATTTATAGAGCGTAAGTGAGATAGAATCATAACCGGCGGCTGTCACTATTCCTTGTACCGGAACAACAGCAGAGTCATTTTTATCCCGAGCTAGAAACTGCATATTAGCGGGTCGTGAAGAGAAGGTAATCTGTGCTATGAGGCTGCTTACCGCTACAAGCAATAACAGTATTGAGTAGATTGGTGTCATAAAAATATCCCTTTTGTTTATTGACAAATCACTTTACAAGAAGCATTTTCTGTTTAAAAAGATCACCATTTCCGGTTGAGAAAACACTCATATAAAGACCTGTTGCAACCTTCTGCCCGAAACCATCTTTACCATCCCATATAAATGACCTGTTGATACCACATTTGTCGGACAAATCAAAAGTTTTTACCAGTTTTCCTGCAACTGTATAAATAGTGAAGGAGGCAGAGACCTTTCCTTCCAGACTATATTTAATTGTAGTGGAAGGATTAAATGGATTAGGATAAATAACAGGTTTTTCCATTTTTGCAGCATGAATCTTACTGTCAGAATTAATTTCTGTAGTGTATTTCGGTTCACCGGAAACAAAATTATCTTTTGCAGCAAGACTCATCTCAGCTCCGTCATCAGATTTTAATATGATGTATGCTATTCCGCCCTGGATATTAAGAGTAAGTCCCTGACCTCCAGACACCGTTATTCTTGTATCAACAACCCAGCCATTGCGTTCAGCATTATATGGCTTGATATTAAGAGCAAGTGTATCACTCCCCAGTCTCACTCCGAAAGGAAGTCTCGGTATCCACGCGCAATATGTAACGCAGCTACGAATAACGTATTTACCATCTGGGCAATCTATCCGATATGCCGCTTCCGGACTTGCTGCATGCATCGTCGCCATAAAGTAATTACGCTCCAGATTTGGCGCATAGGAATCGAGCCTACCAACAACACCTGTTGTACTAACCCATCCAAAACCTTTACCAGATGAATATACTGTCATACTATCAATATGCCATCCTGCAATTCTGGTTGTCTTTTCTCCCTTTGGCTGAAAATTAATTCTCTTAATAAAGGATGGTACACCGGCAATTCTGACATCTAAAGTGCATTTTTGCCCACCAAAAAGGGCAATCAGTTTGGTATTCCCCACATTTCCAGAGGCCTTTACATAAAGTTTATTATTTTGCAAATATTCCTGATCAAATTCGTACGTTGCAAAAGTATCCAGTCTCATTTGGCATATTTTCGATCCATCTATAAAACTTCCTGTCAATCCTATAGACAACGAATCACCGACCATAATCTGTCGCTCTTTATACGTAAAATATATGGACGTTACTTGCGTAAAATCCTTTCGAACTACTATTTGTAACGAATCACAAAACCCGTTGCGAGAAGCAACAATATTTGTTGTACCTGAATTCAAGCCACGCACAACTCCATTTGCACTAACCTTAACCACAAAGGTATCTCTTGACACAAACGCAATCGATTGATTAGTATCTGTTATTCCGTTTGAATATTGTGTTAAAGCTTTCAGCGACAACGACTCAAACAAAGCAAGAGAACTCTTTTCTGCTTTGAGACTCACTGAAGAAACAGCAACGGTATCTGTTGCACGTGGTAATTCAATGGGTGCTAAAAATGTAAAAGCTCCTATTCCGTGGGAATTCCGCAAATAAGGGCCGTCATACATACCACCGATTTTGTCCGGCCAATAGCCTGTACCATCCCATGAATTTGAGACCACACCGGCATTCTTCAGATAGGTTATTGTTGATGCATTTGATGGTGACTTCAGTTTTAGAATAATACGATTCCCCGACGCGCTCCAGCCAGAATCAATCAACATCCAAGTAGTATCAAGAGCGATATAATCACGCATATAGCAAACCGTATCTGTTCTGAGTGTCTGATGCTGGCTATCTGTCCATATAACGGGTTGATCAAATTCAAGTGCTATATGATCTTTATAAGACGAGGTATAAAAAGCACGTTTAAGATTCGGAGGTGTAATAGCTACGGTATCAGCAGAACCGTAAAAGTCTCTTGCAACCAATCGATACATATTTTGTCCCATATCACGGTATCCAGTGCCGCCAAAATGGTTCCCATGCTGTGGAGAACTAACGGTAACCATGGTTTTGACGTTTGAATGTTTTCTCGGTATTCTTCGAATAGCTTCACGAATAGCGCTAGTTCCACTCATAGGCTCCTGACCAATCTGAAACACATAGACATTCTGCACATTCGGATAATCTGTTAGCCATTGTTTCAGCAAAGTATCAAAAGCATTGATGTATGTTGGGATATATGTCTGTTCCGGATTCAAACCATTACCATATGAATTTGCTTCTCCCTGATTCCAGAAAATTGCCTTAATGTCATTAACCACTTTTCCTTTAACTGCACGGGAAAGGATACTTTTATAAATGCTGGTCCCTTTAAAATGTTCACCTATACCTGTACTGCCAACACCGCCGTTAATAAAACAGACAGGAATGTGATAGTTATTATTTATTAAACTGCCTATTTCCTGACCCCATGTGCCCTCTTTACCAAGACACCAGCCAGTGTCATTCGTTTGAAATCTGTATGAGCGGACAAATTCAAACAGTTCACCGTCTCCAAGTGTGCTGGCATTGGATTGGCCATCAATCATATAAACATCGCCAGCAACAACGCTGTCTGCTCTGGCGACTAATGTTGTGTCAACCATTATCTGGAAATTGAACTCCGCTAATTCTGCTGGGATCTTTACATCAAAATTAAACTT
The DNA here is from genome assembly GCA_016788315.1 of Fibrobacterota bacterium. GTDB lineage: Bacteria > Fibrobacterota > OXYB2-FULL-49-7 > OXYB2-FULL-49-7 > JAEUSG01 > JAEUSG01. The sequence continues at coordinate 10,114 of JAEUSG010000483.1, forward strand.
TGCTGAATCATTCTGATACAATAGGCGACAACTGAATCTGTTAAACGGTTTCCAGTTGCGATAAACTACCACAATCATTGAGTCTAGACCTTTGTCCAATACTTTTCCACTGATTTTGACATTTCCGTCGTTATTATTATCACGAGGATATAATTGACAATTTTCCGGCTTTTCATAAAAACTGACATTTAAGCCATACATTACCGAGGAAAATAGAAAAGTTATTAGAAGGATTTTTATACTAGTTTTCATACACTATCTCCCTTTGATTTTGCAGTTAATAGCTTTGTGTTTATAAGAGATACTGCAAAACAAATGCCGAAAACAAAACCCTGAATTACGCTAAAAAACTCGAAAACATTTGTATTGCATTATAATATATGCATGTGCTTATATTTATACATGTGCATATAAATAGCAGCAAGTATAGCAAACTTTCAGAACTATCCCCTTTTTTCCTACAGGATCAATTAATAATTTTTATCGATTTTCAGGGAAAAATATTGGAAATAATTTCCAATCCATTTTCGGATCTTGGGAATCTTCTAGCAAAGAAACTTAACTCCCTTGCCAACATTCACGAATCATTTTTGATTCCTCCCGAATTCAAGCTAGCCGAACTTCTGCCTAATCAGGAATCTCCCTCTTTTCAAAACAGACGGCATCTCTTCACGTTCCCTGGCGAGGCATATGAGTTCCATGCAGACACCCCCACCTTTCTCGTGAAAATATTTTCTTTTGATACGGCAAAACATTTGGCTCTTGTGACTCCGGTTAAGTACTACCATAACATCATTAAGACCCGCGAGCAGGTTCCTGTTTTTTGTGTTAACTCATCCGACATCCTCGTAGCTTATAACCGCCCATTTAACAACTTAATTGTCGATTCCACTCAGGAACAACCTTTACTTGGCGCAACGATAGGGCGACTATTTGAACCAACACCGGAAAAGAATGCACGGGCCATTCTGGAATCACTAATTCTACCACATTTTAAAAGAGTCAATATTAACGACACTAAAACTGTAAGTGATCGAACTACCCATATTTCTGTAAATCATGTTTTTGACTGGAATTTAGACGACATCAAACTTGATATAGAAATGGACAATATTGACAATCTGCCTCCATGTATCATTTTCGGCGATTCATTTGTGGAAAGTATTCCTTTCACAGAC
>JAEUSG010000486.1 GCA_016788315.1 Fibrobacterota bacterium
ACAAAGACTAAATATTATAATAATCCATATTAAGATATATCAGTTTATGGTAAAAGTCCATCTTTTAGCTTAAATTATTGCTGTAACCAACAAAATAAAAAGGAGCAGTAAAATGGATGCAGATGAAATAAGAGAACTTTATACTCAAAGTCAGACTTACGAAAACCTTGTAATACCAGCAGGTGAAATGTCTCCACGCGAACGATTCATGAACATCATGGATTTTAAAAAGGTGGATCGTATCATAGATTGCGAATTCGGTTACTGGAATGAAACCCTTCGCAGATGGCACAAAGAGGGGCTTCCTGAATATGTTAAGAATAATGATATTGCCGACATCTACTTCGGCTTTGATGTCTGGCGTAAGCATGTTCCGGCACAGTCGGGCATTTTCCCAATGTTTGAGCATGAACTCATCTCTGATGACGGCCGCCATCAGATTATCTACAACCATGAGCATGTTAAGTGCGAAATATTCTCCGACGGCAAAGACAGTATCCCTCATTATATTGATTTCCCAATCAAGGATGTCGCGTCGTACAGAACACTTTTTAAAGAGCGGCTTAAGCCGCAGCTTGAAAAGCGAATTAAGATCAATCTTAAAGAGGCAGGAGAGAAGGTTAAGAACAGAAACTACGTACTTGACATTCATGCAGGCAGCACAGCCGGTAAAATCCGTGACTGGATGGGTTTCGAAAACATTTGCATGGCCATTTATGACCAGCCTGAATTGCTTCAGGAAATTTTAAAAGATCTCGAAGATTTGATGGTAACGGTTGCGACAGCAGTAACTGAGCACATGGCCCCCGATCTTGTAGCATGGTGGGAGGATATCGCTTTTAAGAATGGTCCTATTGTTACCCCCGATTTCTTCATCAATCAGTGTGGACCTGTAATTAAGAAAGTAATGGACATTTACAAAAAAGCAGGCTGCAAATATTCTTACGTTGATTGCGATGGCGATTTCAGCCGCTTAATGCCGGGCTGGCTGAATAATGGTGTAAATATCATGTTCCCTCTTGAAGTAGCTTCGGGAATTCACCCGGAAAAGCTGCGTCGTGAAAATCCAGGAATCCGTATGATGG
>JAEUSG010000488.1 GCA_016788315.1 Fibrobacterota bacterium
ATCAGCCAATCTATCGATTTCAATAAAAGAAAACCTGCTTGATACGCTCATCAAATTTACATCTGACAGTGGTAGAAGTTATCGCTTTGACTTGTTGCGCAATGGTAATTCAAACTCACAAATACGTGTAAGCATCACAGACAGCATTACAGGTTTACCCATTTCTGCAGCCGCGTGCAGCCTGAAATCATCAATACTTTATACTGCTGTGACAGATACCTTAGGTCGTTTCGGAACTGCTTTAGATAGTGGGAAATACACACTTTCCATTAACAAACCGGGCTACAAAAGGATTCTTAATTATCCAATTACACTTTTGAATAGCGATACACTTAAAATCAATCTGCGCCTTTCTCCGCTTTCCATCGTATCAATAAAAAATGAGGACAACAAAATTCTTCTCTCTCCTGGCTCCTTTTTTACCCCAAAAGCTTCCATTGAATACAATGATGGCTCTATTGCAGATGCTTCGGAACTTATTCTAAATTGGAGTTTCTATCCATCCGGCAGCGCCATATACGATACAAAATCAAATCAGATAAAAGCATCAACGGTTCCATCTTCGTTAAAAGCAATATGCTCTTATAACAACTTCACTGATACTATGTGGATTACTATTGCCGACAGATATTCTATATCCCCATCTGCAGACGCATACGTTCAAGGAGGAACCACTTCATCGACAAATTATGGAAAGCAGACTGTTCTGGTTATAAAGAAATCAACCGATCCCAACTATACCCGTTACAGTTATTTTAAATTTACCCTTCCAGCATTATCTGATTTAAGCCTAATTGATTCTGTCCGTTTCAGACTAATGGGAGCAGACACATTAAAGCTCGCAGCCAATCTCGATGCAGTAATTCATTCTACAGACACAAACACCTGGTCCGAAGATAGCATCACCTGGGATAGAAGACCTGCATTTATAAGAGCACTTGATACCGCTGTCCTTTCGTACGACGTCAGCAAACTGTACTATTGGAATATTACAATGGCCGTTAGAGACGCAATTGCCGAAAAGAAAAGCAGCATCACGCTAGCCGTTGCAAGTGGAAGAGAGCATTCTGAGTGGATCTCATTTTGGAGCAAGGAGGCGGCAAAGTCCATTACTCTCCGCTCCCCTATGCTTGAACTATTTCTTCATCCTCAATTACTATCTTCTGCCGATTCTGCTGTGAACTTGATGCCCGAAGACATACTCTCAGTTTCGCCTAACCCTTTCAACCCATCAACGTTCATCAGCTTTTACACCAACAATAAAAATGCCCCTTCCACTCTTACAATCCACAATATTAAGGGCGAGAAAATATGGCAATACAAGGCCTCTTCCGGGTTTAGCGGCAAAAAAAGTATCTGCTGGAACGGGAAAAATATGTACGGAAAACCGGTGGCAGCCGGACTTTATTACTGCACATTCGTAAACGGCAAGAACAGAAAGTCAACATTACTTGCATTAGTGAGATAAGGAGTGATTATGCACAATCAATTTGGATGCGGCGAGATACCTGAAAAATATACTGACTACAAAAAAGCCTCAGCAGTAATTCTTCCCGTACCATATGAAGGTACAGTAAGTTATGGCAAAGGTACAGCTGCAGCACCTCAAGCTCTCATTAAAGCTTCCTATTTTCAGGAATTTTACGACGATGAGCTTGGATGCGAAACTTATACGAAGGGAATTCACACTCTTGCTCCGTTAAAAGCCGCAAAGAATCCTGAAGCAATGGTAAACGAGGTTAAAAAAGCCTCTGCTAAAATTCTCAAAGACAACAAATTCCCTTTCATGCTTGGCGGTGAGCACTCTATTTCTTACGGACTTTATCTAGCTCTCAAGGAAAAATATCCCGATTTAGGAGTTATCCAAATTGATGCTCATGCCGATTTGCGTGACTCTTATGAAGACTCAAAATACAGCCACGCTGCGGTTATGCGACGGATAAGAGAGACTTGTAAAGACACTGCACAGATTGCAATCCGCTCCATCTGCCGTGAAGAGGCCGACTACATAAAAAAAGAAAAGGCTGCTGTTTATTTTGCTAGAGAGATATCCGGCAAATCTGCATGGATAAAGGGAATGCTCAAGAAACTTCCCAAAAAAATATTCCTTACATTTGATATTGACGGAATGGATCCATCTGTTTTACCTCATACGGGAACCCCGGAACCTGGCGGTCTTTCTTGGTATGAGACACTGCATATTCTACGGGAAATTTTCAAAAACAAAGATGTCGTTGGCATGGATCTCGTTGAACTTTCGTCGGATAAGACTAGCAGAAACTCAGATTTTTTAGCAGCTAAACTGGCATACCGGATGCTAGGCTATAAGTTCTTTACCAAAAGCTAAGTTTGCTTTTTCCATTTCGATAAAATCGAAAGAAATCCATCCTTAAGTTTTGGTGTTGTAGCAAGAAATGTATCTCGGAAGATATCTTCATTCGGGCCATAGAAGTCGCCTGCCCAGCCGCCTGCCTCTTTAAGGATAATCTGTCCTGCTGCTACATCCCATGGCTTTAAACCAAGCTCATAGAAGGCTTCTGCGCGACCGCAGGCCACGGAGGCAAGGTCGAGTGCTGCTGAACCTTCACGTCTATGGTCGCTTACTGCATTCTGTACGTTTCCATAAAGTGCAGCATATGCTTCAACAACAGTGCGCTCCTGACGGAAAGGGGTTCCGAATAGAACAAGGGCTTCGGTTAGAGTTGATGCTTCTGAAACTTGAATACGTTTATCATTGAGATAAGCACCATGACCTAACGATGCGGTAAAAAGGTCATCGTGCATTACATCAAGTACAAGCCCGTAAATCAATACACCTTTCTTTTCAACTCCTATAGAAACAGAAAAGCGGTGGTGCATTCGCAGATAATTTGTGGTTCCATCGAGAGGATCAATTACCCAGCGATACTCCCCTTTTGTAGCTTCAGCCGCCTGATCCTCTTCGGTAAGAAAGGCGTGATTTTTGAAAGTTTCCCTAACAGTATTTATGATTGCCTTTTCAGCTTCACGATCTACAAAGGAGACAAAATCGTTTTTAGCTTTAGTTTCGACTTTTGAAATCTGAACTTTGCCGTAATGTTCCATTAAGACTGCAGAAGCAGCGGCTGCTGCCTTGCGTGCTACGCTGTCAATTTCATCCATGTATTTATACCGTGTATTTTGAGGCCACCTCGGAGATGGCCTGTTTGTGAATTTTCTGTGCCTGCCTGAACCAGAAATCAAACACTTCAACTGCTGCTTCGTCAGCAAGATCATTTCTCTCTTTTCGGAAGGCTTCAATAATAGTCAGCAATTGAGGCTGACGTCCTTCAAGAACTGCAATTACAAGACGGTAATAATGCGCCTGCCAAACTTTAGAGAGATCGTCCGGCACACGAAATCGGATACAGTCTTTGAAGTTCACATCCGCTTTATCAATATAATCTTTATCTTTTTTATTGTCCGGCATATTTATATAAACAAGCAGCTGTGCAATGCCCGCTTCATAGAAACGGTTTATAGAACGGTCAAAAGAGGTAGAGGTTATACAGTCGGCACAAAGCTTATAGAGATATTCCAGATTATCCCTTTTTTCTGCGAATGCTCTGAAATCATCCTGTTCTATACCAACCCTTGCCAGCATATCTCTTCTTCGATTTACGCTTTTTATTAGCAGCGCCTTTGAATCTGCTGAATAGATAGGGGGGACTTCATTATCGCCAATATGCTGAATAAAATCAACAGGATAAAAAGAGGTAAGAAGACATTCGTTGCATATTATTAGACCATCAGTATAAACATCAACTTCTTCGCCGGTAATTGAATTTGCGGTAAAAGGAAGAAACTTGTTTTCTCTCCATCCATATTTCAGTGCTTCGCGCCGCAATATTTTACCTGGGAAATCGGTATTGTGGCAAACAGGACACTCCAATTTGACATTCTGCCAATGCTCGGCAGCGCCGGATTCAATTTTATCGGTAAGCTGAATATCAGGCGAAACTT
>JAEUSG010000502.1 GCA_016788315.1 Fibrobacterota bacterium
GATGTAACAATCCGTGGTGCTAAGGGTGGTCGAAAGGCTGAGAAGGATGGACAGCTCTTTGAAGGTGATACGGTAATTACTGGGAAGAGCGGCAGTATGGAATTACGTCTTGGTGATGAATCGCTAGTAGACCTTCGCGGCGAAAGCTCTATGCTCATTGCGGCATTATACAAAGCATCAGGAGATGGTCAGCTTGCGGTTCAATTCTCCCTGCTGAAGGGTGGATTGTGGAGTTTTATTAAGCCGCAGCCGGCTAACATTAAATGGAAATTTTTTACCGCATTTCTGGTGTCTGAAATTCAAGGGACAGAGATTGAAATAAACCATTCTGCTGAGCAGTCTGTTCTTCTGGTTAAAAAAGGGCAGGTCTATGCCGGTCGAAATGGCACAGAAAAAAGGCTCAGTGTTATGGAAGGGCAAAAGATTGTTGTACCAAGCGATATTGCTAAGGATATTGCAGTTTCTGAACTTACAGAGGAGGATAGAAAAGGAGCCGACAAAGAGATGACCTCAGTTCTAGCTTCTGGGGAGGCAGGTAGTAGTTCTTCGGTCAGGCGGTTCATTGTTATGCTCGTTCCATATTATTACATTGTTTCAGAGTTTAATAAACAGACAGGCGCTGTTTCCGTTACCAGAATAATTCCAACTGCAAACGTCTCAGAATATGTCGAAGGGGTTAATGAGTTAGGCAAAGTCTATCTTTATGGCGGCATAAGGTTGACGATAAGTGTAATTGAGCGGATGACAAGGAAGAGAATAGAGAGATATGCTGTTCTTGATAGGAATGGTGTTTTTAAAACTATCGACAGGATTGGAGGTGTGACCGTGGAACTCTCTGCCGAGGATGCGGAAAACCTTGGGCTCAAAAGCGGTCCCAATAAGCTTGATAGTGAGAAAGTTCTGAAATACCTGCAAGGAAAGGATAAGAATAGTGGCCTTTCGCTCGAAAAGCAGGATAAGCTGATTAGGGCTATGTATGCTGAAATTTCAGGCAGTAAACTTAATGCAACAAAAGCACTGATTTCCCAGCTTACTTCCGGTTTAGAAACTGATATTGATGTGTCGTATGGCACTGATTTATATGACGTCATCAAAAGCCGCAAGGATTGGCGCGTCGATATAGTATCATATTGATCCCATAAGTATTTAGATTATCTTAACTACTCATGGGAGATATTAATGGCATTAGAAGATGATAAACTTAGAACCTCACTTAATTCATTAACAGCTTTATCCGAAGCTGATTTTTCGACCTTTTCTGAAAGTGACCTTGAGCTTGCTGCACTACGGGTTAGAACAGTTGCGCAGTATGTAGCTGATGTAAACAGAAAGCTTATAACTGAAATCGGACCGAGAGCCGCTGAAGTTTCTCAAAAATTGAACAACCTATCGGAGCATCTTACAAAATGAACTTAGGACTTGAACTTAAAGGCCTCGTCGAAAATCTGAATGCGCTCATCGATACTGTCACAGCGATACGAGGCCATGTTGATAGCAGTATTGCACACATACCAGGCGCAGCCAACAGGTTAGACAAAATTACCGGCGAAACTGAAAGTGCAACACATCATCTTATTGATATTGTTGATGCACTTAGCGACAATGATGCAGCAATTTCAAAAAAGCTGGATGAACTTAATAAGGTGGCAGTTAAATCAGCCGATCCTGCACTATCTTCTCTTGCCGATGATCTGTTCTCGCTTTTTGGAAAATCACGTGACGAACATTCCAGAATTCTTGAACTTCTCCAGTTTCAGGATTTAACATCTCAACAGATAAATTATGTCGGTATGCTTCTTAATAAAATTGAGACAGAGCTGCTTACAATTTCAAAGGCCTTTGACTCGGATAAGGGAGCTGTTACATCAGGAGATAAAGGGATAGCTGCCGATCCAAATGCTACCTTTATCGCCGGCGGTGCGAATCAGAGCGATGTTGATGATATCATCGGTCAGTTTCGCCAGGTGGATAATTAAAGATTCAATATGTATCGTTATCTCAGGAGACCTTTTTCGCTCAAGCACGAAGAGGAGGGGTTTCACGAAAGAACTCCAGAAACAGGTATCATTGTTGGTGCCGAACCATACTTTTTACCAGGAACTAACGGCGAGGCGGTTCTCTTTCTCCACGGATATACCAGCACTCCTAGAGATTTAAGAGGGGTAGCAGAGGCATTAAACAGAATCGGTTATACTGCACAGGGAATTCTTTTTCCAGGTCATGGAACAAAGCCTACAGATTTGGATAAGGTAACATGGCAGGAATGGTATAGTGCCGCAGTCGAGGCATACGAGCATCTTAAAACATCCCATTCAAAAGTACATGTAGTCGGGTTTTCAATGGGCGGTTCAATAGCGCTCCATCTAGCTGCAAATTATGATGTTGGTAAACTGGTGCTCCTAAGTCCTCTCTTCAAAATTGCATACACCCCTTGGCATATATTCCCTGAGGAATGGTGGGTGAAGACAATCGGCCATTTTTTGAGCCATCTTAAAAAGACCTACTCAGGTAATTGCAATAACCCAGAAACAAGAGGGCGCCATATCGCCTATTTTCATTATTCGCTGTCATCGATTAATCAAACATTGGCTATTGTTAGTGAAATTCGTAAAGAACTTGATATGATAAGTAATAACTTGTTACTTATTCATTCAAAAGGAGATAGGACTACAAGCTCAAGTTCAAGTAGAAGGATTTTTCAGCGTTTGAAGTCACCTGTTAAGAGATTTGTCTGGCTGTACAAATCAAACCACATAATTACTCATGATTACGAAAAAGATATAGTATATCGTGAGGTTCTCCGTTTTTTAAGTGATAAATGACCTTAACTTATTTAAAATTAAAAAGTTAACTTGAACTGATCTTTGGCTTAAAGTTTGAAGTACTTTATGCCGATAAGATATATGAAGAATAACATTTAAGGAGGTGATTAAAATGGAGCTCTCAATACTCCATAGAGTTGCCCAGATAGTAGCCACCGCAAAGGCGGATCAGGCACTAGGCAACAACAAGCAGCCGGTAGTAAGCAAGAGACCTGTGGCTGATGTGGTTAATCTGTCCGGTACAGCCTCTTCTGACGAGAAAACGGTAGCTGCACGGCTTATGGCAATCGCGGACGGGGAGCCCGAGCGAGTGCAAAAAGTTGAAGCCTTAAAGGCTAAGGTTAATTCAAGAGAGTATGTAATGACACCGGAAATGATCGACAACATTGCAGAAAGAATAGCTAAAACCTTGCTATAAGGAGGCAACATGAACAGAGCCGGGCTCGCTCCGCGCTAGAATCCCGCATATCAGATTACTGATTGCGGGATTCGCTGTTTTTAGCCCCTTAACTAACTAGTTTATAATGAGTTAATTTGTTAAATTAAAGTAAAAATTCAAGCAAGGTATTCCTGTAGAAAATCGTGTAAGTCCTACGGCATTTTTTTCCCCTTTCAAAAACCATCAGTTAAATCCCCTTATCCGCAACGCACTAATATTCAACAATTTGTCTATTGGCATTCTGATTGCTTAACAACCTTTGGGAAAGCAAACTAAAAGGATTTAACCATGTTAACTTCGATACAACCTCAAGTAACTTCTACAGTAAAAGATAATTCAGGCTATCGTGAAGCTGAAATACGGAAGGTAGCAAAGCAGTTTGAGGCAATGTTTGCAGGTATAATGCTTAAGACTATGAATGAATCCATCGAACGGTCGAGTCTCGTTAAAAAGAGCATGGGAGAGAGCATTTTCCAGGATATGCTTATGGATGAGTATGCCAATAAGATGTCTGAGGGCCGCGGTATGGGGCTTGCAGATGTGCTCTACCGTTCCATATCAGGTAGCAAAGAATCTATCGATCAGGTGTCGGGTAAAGTAAGAGATTATAATTCAAAAAAATATGCTACAAAAGCTCTGCAGTACACTGCCGGTAACTTCTCCGGCGTTAAAGTTTCTCCATTAAAGGAAAGTTTGAAAGAGCGCATGGAAAACCTTGCCCCTGTTATAGATAGCGCAGCTGAGCGATATGGTGTTAGTCCATCACTTGTTAAGGCAGTTGTAAGACAGGAGTCAGGTGGAAATGCTTCAGCTGTTTCGAAATCGGGAGCGAAAGGTGTAATGCAATTGATGGATGGAACCGCTAAGGATATGGGTGTTCGCAATGTATACAATCCAGTGGAAAACATAAATGGCGGTGTAAAATATCTTCGCAAGATGCTGGATATGTTTAATGGAGATGAAAAGCTGGCACTTGCAGCCTATAACGCCGGTCCGGATACAGTAAAAAAGTGGAATGGTGTTCCGCCATTTGCTGAAACTGAGAATTATGTAAAGAATGTGACAAAAATGGCAAAGGAGGGAGACAAATGATTGCTCTCGCCCAAAAGCTTACTGCCATTGTCACAAAGATGACAGCCCTTTATGACTCGTTCCGCATAACTCTGATTCAGGAGCAGGAACTGCTTGTTGCAAATAAGACCACTGAATTAAAAGAGTGTGTTGACAATAAAAATCGTTTAGCAGAATCGATAGCTTCTGCCGAAGAGCAGCGTCTTGCCGCTGTAATTGAGGCTTCCAATAGTATGGGTGTCAAAGGGCGTATGGCCAAGTTTGAAGAGATTGCGCTTCTTGCCGGAACGAGTGGAAAAGAACTTATGACTGCAAGGGGAGTGCTCCTGGATGTTGTTGGCAAAGTTAAGGCGTTAAATGCTGTTAATGAGCAGCTGTTAAATGACTCTATGAATTACATTAAGACAGCTTTTGAACTCGTTACAGGAAAACAAAATAGAAACTGTGGTTATGCAATGAACGGCATGACAAAAAGCAGTGTTGCTGTTAAACGTAATCTTGTTAATATGCAGGCTTAAAAAGGAGATGTGGCGATGAGCGGTTTATTTGGAACCATGAATAGCGGCATAAGAGGTTTGATGGCCTCTCAGCTTGCATTAAGCGTCACTTCGCAGAATATATCAAATGCCAATACTGAGGGGTATTCCAGAAAACGGTTGAACCTTTCGGCCGATTACAGACAGGATCCTGCATTTGGACAGATGGGCTTTGGTGTAACTGTTACCAATATTACCAGGGTACGTGATTTCTTTTTGGATCAGCAGATAAATAGGCAGACACAGGAGTTTAATTACTTCAATGAGATGAACGACACCATGACCCGTCTTGAGAATATCTATGGTGAACCATCTGACAGCTCTCTTGCAACAACTCTTGATCAGTTCTGGAGTGCATGGTCAGACCTTGCAAACAACCCGCAAAGTACTGCTGCTAGAGATGTGTTAGTCGCTAATGCACAAGTACTTACAGATACGATGCATAACTTAAGCAAAGAGATGCGTAACCTCCGTGAATCAAAGAATAATGACATAGAAACAACGGTAACTCAGATAAATGAATACTTAAAAGAGATCTTTTCGCTCAATAAAGAGATAAGCTCTGTTGAGCTTTCTGGAAAGGCAATAGCAAATGACTCGAGAGATCAGCGTGACCTTGCCATAAAAAAGCTTTCTCAGCTAATAAACATTACAACTGAAGACGCAGGAAATGGTACGGTTGCTGTTTTAACAAATGGTAATATGCTTGTCGCTCCTTCAAGTTATGTAACACTCGAAACAAATACAGTTACATTAAAGAGACCAGACGGGTCAACATACAGCGATGTCGGTGTCAGATTTTCATCTACAAAACAGACTTATATGCCTCTTTCAGGAAAGCTGCGCGGTGTATTTGATTCACGTGACGATGTTATACCATATTTTGAAGATAAATTAGATGAGATAGCAAACTCTATAGTCAATAAAGTCAATGATATACATCGTACTGGTTATACGCTGAACGGGACAACTGGATTGGACTTTTTCAAGGTCAATTCACATACCGAGTTTGTCCAGAAACATCGCGAAGTTGTAAGCAATCACTCATTTGCATTTAACCCCTTAGCGTTGCCCTTCACAAGAAATCTTGGAACACCTGATATTGTGAGCGGTTCCTTTGTGCTGACTGATGCTAATGGCGGTGGACCATATACTGAAGGTGTTGATTACAGCATAAATTATTCAACAGGTGAAATAACAATGCTTGGTGGAGCACTTGCCAGTCCGCCTATGCCAGCACCACCTTTAACTCCCGAACTGATAGCATCTTATGAATATGACGTCCCGCAGGGTGACATTACAGTATTTGAAACATATGCTTCTAATATTGAAATCGCAGCCTCTATTTTACAGAATAGCACTAACATAGCTGCAGCTTCTGGAACAACAGTTCAGTCATTTGCTGATACACTTGTAATTGGTGCTGCCGGTGTTTATCAATACATCCACCATACTCCAGGTCCGGACGGCACTTACAGTACACCTGATGATGATCCTGATGGTATACCTGGAACCGGCGACGAACTTCGTGAGAGAGCCACAATTAAGGATAAGAGTGTTGTCGTTCGTTCAGGGGCTACAGTTCTTTCGGAAGGAACGGATTACTATATCGACTATCCTAATGGTAGAATTCTCTTATTGAATGCAGCTTATGCCGGTTCTCCGTTGAATGTTGAATATAAAGCAGCTGTTCCCGGCAGTAATGGTGTTTCTGATAATGCGATTGCTGTCCAGATTTCAGAATTGCGTCACCAGAAGATTATGGTAGAGGACTATAGCGGTGAACCGACTGCAACGATGAATACCTTTTACAATTCATTCATATCGGAGCTCGGAGTACAAAAGAATGAGTTCACTGCAAACTCAGACTCCAGACAATTCCTTTTAGAGCAGTTTGAGGCCCGCCAGTCAGAAGTAGCTGGTGTTTCGCTGGATGAGGAGTTGGCAAACCTTGTTAAGTATCAGCACACATATCAGGCTTCTGCAAGGGTTGTTTCAACGGTCGATAAAATGTTAGAAGTTCTCTTTTCAATGTAATCAGGGAGGAATTTGCTATGAATCGCGTAACCTTCACCCAAATAAACGATACCGTTCTTAGGAACATATCAAGGAATTACAAGAATCTGTCATCATGGCAGGAGAAGCTTTCGTCCGGAAAGAGACTTAACCGTCCAAGCGATAATCCAATAGATATGAAGAACAATATCAGTTATAAGGCTGAATTATCTCAAACTGCTCAGTTCAAGCGCAATATAGAAGATGGTCAGGCTTGGATCTCCATGACTGAAGTTTCCATGAGCAATATGAATGAAATTATGCAGCGCATGAGAGAACTTGGAATTCAGGCATCAAATGATACCATGATTGGTAAAGAGAGAGAGTATATCGCTCAGGAAGTTGATCAGCTGGTTCGCCAGTTAATGGCTCTTTCGAACTCAACATACAAGGGTGACTTCATATTTGGCGGTACAAATGGTAACAAGCAGATATTTGATTATAAGGTAGGTCAAACATACACTTTCACACCAGGGCAGTTTGCCGCAGGTGTGGATAATGCTATGACTGTTTACAGTAATCAGAGTATGAACCAATACAAACGAATTGACCCAAAAACGCTTAGTTTATCATATGATGCAGGTTTGGGACCGGTTGCCGCAGTTGAGGGGACTGATTTCACTGTTGATTATGCTAATGGAACAATCAGGGCGGTAGCTGGTAGTGCATTTGAAAC
>JAEUSG010000503.1 GCA_016788315.1 Fibrobacterota bacterium
TCTGAACGTTCGATATCTTTTCTGTAATATTTCTCATGTTTGAGTACAGTTCTATATTTCTCAACGCTTCGAATGCGGTCAGCTTCAATGAAGTCAATTTCCGAACTTCTATTTAGAAATGGTGCAATTATTAAAAAGTAAGCTAATGAATAGACAATCACCGGAATACCATATGGTATGAGAGTGTGCCTGTTTGAATGGAGGTTCTGTTTGAGTTCGTGTAGTGTCATGGTGCAATACTCATTTTGAAGAGCACGGTTTCAGAGGCTCCTTCACGGGAAAGCTTGCGTGTATCAACAACTCTACTGTTTTTGTAAATGCCTTTTTTTAGTGTTGCTTCAAGCAAAAATACAGACGCCATATCTGTTGCTGTACCTGTAAGAGTAGCTGTGTTTGCACTCCTCTCCTGTTGTAGCTGTTGTATGTTGATTTCAGCTGGTGTAGCAGCAGCAATTGTTAGCAGCAAAGAGGTAACTGATGAAGCACCACCACTTCTGTTGAGTTTTAATAGTTGTTGCAAATTCTGTTCGGCAGTTTTCTTAAGGTCAACAACTTTGTTAACACGCTTTTTGTATACGTTGTAGTGGGTTTCTATCCTTTCAAGTCGCTTTTCGTTTGCAGCACTCTGTATAAATACAAAAACAAGAAGAAGAAATAAGGGTAATATGAAGAGAAGAGCCTTAAAGATGGACTTGCGCATTTTAACCTTTTCAAGACCGGTCTCAATGAGGTTGTTCTGCAGAAAATTGTATTCGGGTGTAATTGTGTCTGCATAGGAAGCAAGTCCCAGAAGTGAAAAGTATCCCGGTTCAACTTCTGTCAAATTTAATGCATTAGCTGTAAGTTCATTGCTTTCGCCTTGTATACCAATCATAGATGCAAATTGTTCTGCTTTTTCCTTTGTTCCGTAATAGAGTAGTTGTTTGTTCTTTATCACAAATGCGAGTGAAAGTGCGGATATCAGATATATGCCTTCATCTTTTAACTTGCAGATTGCCATAGCTAATCCACTGAATGCCGGTGCAAGATAATAAGGTGTCAACTTTATGCTACTTATTGTGTCAATATATGTCTGATACTGTTTGGAACGGAGTGTCATTACAGAGTAGGGCGATAGTCGCCGCATTAAGAACTCTCTATCTGCACTTCGACTACAAAGTTCAGATAGGGTTATTTGTATGAAATCATCTTTTTGTGAGGCAAAATTTGGGTCGCATACGAATCTACCCTGTTCAAATTCGCAAATTATTTTATCAATTTTGCCAAGATCATATGGCTCTTCAGTCCACTTACCGCATTTGATTACTTTTATTGCGGAGCGCATTCTTGATTCGGTTACTATATACTGGTGGCTACCGTATAAACGGATGGCCAGAGTTCTCACCACTTTGCAGCTCTCCTTAAAGGCAGATCTCCGCCATGTTCTTCGTCCTGGTCTAGCGTAACTTTCATACCACGCAATGACTCATTGTTTTCACCTTTCAGGTCAGCAGTACATGTTGCGATTGCTGTGAAAGTGGTGGAATCGGCTTCAACGGAAAATGTAAAGAATTTGGCTTTGGGGTCGTCAAAGCCAAGTTGTCCAAGGTCTGATGTATATGAATCGGATTCAGAATAATGGCTTTCCTGTAATGCATAAATATGCGCAAGTATTGGCTTGAATTCTACAGCTTTCGCACGTGTTGTTACACTCCTGAATTTGGGAATTGCAATTGAAGCAAGCACTCCAATAATTACTATAACTATCATCAACTCTGTAAGTGTAAAACCTTTGTTATTCCTAAGAATATTTTTCTTTTTCATTTTCTGTTCCACCTCGTGGTTTACTGAATATTCCCAACCATATCAAACATTGGAAGATACATTGCAACAAGCATTCCAGAAACAATTACGCCTAAAAGTAAAATCATAATTGGTTCAAGTACACTTGTCATTCTGCTTACTGCTGCATCAACTTCTGTATCGTAAAAATCGGCTATATGCATTAACATTTCATGTAAACTGCCTGTCTCCTCCCCAACCGCAACCATCTGTACAACCATTGGTGGAAAGAGGGCTGTTTCAGCAAGTGGGCCGGAGATTTCTCGTCCCTTAGTAATTGAAGAGAGTGACTTTAATACACCATTTTCAATTACCATATTACCCGCAGTTGAGGCAGTTATCTTCATGGCATCTATGAGTGGGACTCCTGAATGGAGTAAAGTTCCAAGAGTACTGCTGAATCGAGCTATTGACGCCTTTTTTACCAAGCTGCCTAGTATAGGAATACTTAAAACAAATGAATCGAAAGCAAAGCGCCCCTTTGGCGTTCTCACATAGGAAAGCAAACCAAAAATAGCAGCAAAAAGTAACAAGAGTATTAATATAAAGTAGTCAGACAAAAAGGTACTGGCGGAAAGGACTATCTGTGTTGGTAAAGGTAACTCTCTACCAGCTTCAGTAAACATTTCACTGAAATTTGGAATAACGAAAATTAGAAGTATTGAAACAACTATTACAGATATTGCCATTATAACAACAGGATATGCCATTGCTGAAATAATTTTACTTTTTAGTTTCTCTTCTTTCTCAAGGTAACTGGCAAGTTTTGATAGTATAGTATCAAGAGATGCACCTGCCTCGCCAACCGCTGACATAGAACAGTACATTTCGGGAAAGGCTTCTGTCTTTCTAAGGCTTTCTGCAAAACTTTTACCGGAACTGATATCTTTAGCCACAGAATCAACAGCAAGCCTAACCTTTTTATCCTCTGTTTGCTGGAGTATAATATTCAACGATTTGCTAAGCGGCATACCACTTTTTATCATAGCAGAAAGCTGTCGTGTAAACAGCATTAGTGCCATGCCCGAGATTCGTTTTGACAAAAAGGGCAAATTCATTTGAGTTGCAATGTGTCCATATCTGAATCCAAAGTATCAGTTACAGAAGGGGCAATTTCCAGCTTTCCTTTTCTAATTAACTCCCAACGACGCATTTCAGCATTCATATCTACTTTGTCCAGATCTGTAAGAATATGTGGTGTAATATATACCAGTAGTTCAGATCGTATTTTGTTTTTTATTAAACTCTTGAAAAGCCAGCCGATTATAGGAATTCTACCTAACAACGGCACTTGATCTACTGTTTCTCTATCTTCTGATTTTATCAAACCGCCAATTACAATTGTCTGGCCATCATGTAAACGAACCGTTGTTGTGATGCTTCTGCGAGAAATGTCTGGGTAATTTTCAGCATTCAATGCTCCGGCGCTTGATACTTCAGGTGCAATATCCGCTGTTATCTGCCCACTCTTACTAATCCAGGGGG
>JAEUSG010000835.1 GCA_016788315.1 Fibrobacterota bacterium
GCTGATGGTTCCAAAGATGGTTCAAACTGGTTCGGTGTTAGATCATCTGCAACAAGCGGTTACGACCTCTTCGATGCGCATAAGCCACCAACCTCTCCTGTAAGCAGCGTTTCACTTGCATTTGAAAATGAAGGCAGCCTGCTTTCTCAAAGTATCAAGGCACCTTCCGGTACCAATGAATGGCAGATAGTAGTGAAGTCTGCAAAACAGCAGAATATTGCACTTAGCTTTGACGGGATAACTGATCTTCCAGATGGATGGCATGCATATCTTGCTAACGGCTCCGAACTGATAGAGATTAAGAAGAGCGGAACAGCTACCGTTTCAGTAAACGGAAAGAGAGTTTACCGTGTGATTGTTACCAACGATCCTGCATATGCACAAAACCAGATCTCAAGTTTTGAACTCTCTCAGAACAGCCCAAATCCATTTAATCCAACAACGAAAGTATCTTTCGCAATACCTGTTTCATATGCATCTGATGGTAGCCCTTTAGCATTGACACAATCAGTATCGCTAAAAGTATACGATCTTAAGGGAAGATTATTACGCACACTGGTTAATAGTGAACTGAAATCCGGAAGCAGATTCACGGCCACCTGGAATGGTCTTGACAACAATAACAGACCTGTATCAAGCGGTGTATATGTTTACAGAATTAAAGTTGGAAACCGATTTGAGCAGACCCGATTCATGGTGATGTCAAGATAAGCTGCCTTCGAGAGCCTCAGGCAGCGATAAAGCAGATACAACTCACCGGTGGCTGAGGTCCTCGAAGCCACCTCATTTGTCAGCTAATATTGCATCCGCAATATAATTCAGCTGTTCTTCTGTAAGCTCTGGATAAATAGGCAATGCCAGAGTCTTTTTTGCTGCCTCTTCAGCAACAGGACAATCACCAACTTTGCCGCCGAAGGATTCAAAGCACTTCTGCAGATGGAGGGGCAGCGGATAATAAACCGCAGTGGCTATTCCCTTTTCTTTAAGCTTCTGTACAAGAGCATCCCGTCCATCTTCAACCTCAATAACATATTGATTAAATATTGAAAGATTTTCTTTTCTGATAACAGGCGTTTTAACTTTACTATTTGCAAAACGATTGTTATAAAAAGATGCATTACGTCTCCGCTTTGCGCTCCAAAGCTCAAGATATGGCAATTTTACAGACAATACTGCTGCCTGCAAAGCATCAAGCCTAAAATTCCCTCCAACCATATCGTAATGGTACTGACTCCCCTGTCCATGATTACGCATTGATTTCATCTTGGCATACAGAGTATCATCTTTTGTTATTACCATTCCACCATCACCGAAACCACCAAGGTTTTTTGATGGAAAAAATGAAAGCGTGCCTACGTCACCCATTGTACAAGCAGGACGCCCCTTATATGTTGCGCCTATCGCCTGTGCACCATCCTCAATAACCCTTAGGCCATGTTTAGACGCAATAGCAAGAATAGGGTCCATTGCAGCTGTCTGTCCGAAAAGATGCACGGGGATTATCGCCTTAGTTTTTGGGGTAATAGCTTTCTCAATCAAATCAGCATTTATGTTATATGTATCTGTGTGAACATCTACAAAAACAGGACGTGCACCAACCCGTGCAATACAGCCGGCAGTTGCAAAAAAGGTATATGGCGTTGTAATCACCTCATCCCCTTCGCCTATTCCCATTGCCATGAGTGCTAAAAGAATCGCATCCGTACCAGAAGAAACGCCAAGTGCCTTAACACCGCCAAGATACTTTCCAATACTCTCCTCAAGTTTCTCTACAACCGGCCCATTTATAAAAATCTGAGATTCTATTGTTTTGGCAACTGCTGAATCGATTTCAGCTTTTATTGTCTGGTATTGTGCTTTTAAGTCAAGCATTGGAATTGTCATATTTGCTCCGGAATAAATTTCTTTTGTATAAAAATAGTAAATGGTGAATGAATGTATATTTATTAAATGCGTCAGCCCTATATACTTCATATCGACATGGATTGTTTCTATGCCGCCGTTGAAATGCGGGATAATCCTGAAATCCGTGATAAACCTGTTATAATCGGGGCGCTTCCAGGTTCCAGGGGTGTAATATCAGCCTGCAACTACGAAGCACGCAAATTTGGCCTCCATTCAGCAATGCCGATTTCACGCGCAGTGAAACTATGCCCCAAAGGGATTTACCTTCGCGGAGATATGGATAAATACTCTGAAGAATCTGATAAAATTATGGCTATACTTCACACATTCACAGATACTATCGAGCAAATAAGCGTCGATGAAGCATATATGGAAGTAAGTGACCTCGGTAAACTCTTCGGCACACCAGAACAGATTGCCGTGAGTATAAAGAAGAAGATCAAAGAGGAATTAGGGTTGACTGCATCGGTAGGCGGAGCTCCAGTCCGTTTTGTCTCAAAAATCGCATCAGATCTCAAAAAGCCGGATGGTCTTCTTATTGTTAAAGCTGAAGAGGTTAAAGACCTCCTTGCCCCGCTGCAAATATCGCGTCTCCCCGGTCTCGGCTCTAAAGGGTGTGAACGGCTCCATCGACTGGGCATACGAACAATAGGTTCGCTGCGGAAATACCCTGCATCAGGCCTCAGAGCCGCTGTTGGAGACGGCATGGCAGAAGAGCTGTTCGATTTGGCAAACGGCGTTGGTTATACTGAAATCTGCACCGAGCGGGAAGCCAAATCGGTCAGCCGTGAATACACTTATCAGAGGGACACAAATGACCGGGAGAAACTACGTAAATCACTTCTTTATCTCACCGACGATGTCGCTAGACGATTGCGGGCAAGCGATCTCAAAGCACGTACAGTCCAACTGACATGGCGTACTATAGACTTCAACCGCCACAGCCGACAAAAAACTATGGATTTCGAGACCAATAGCTCAGATATTCTCTTTCAAGAAGTTGAGAAACTCTTTCTTGAACATCTCTCACCCGAAACCTACGTTAGGCTGATAGGCATGGGCACTTCCAATTTCAATGGTGAAATTGAGTCAGATCAACTCTCTCTTTTCGAATGCAAATCCAAGCCGGATGAACGGCTAAGCCGCATAGATACAGCCAAGGACAAAATCGCCTTAAAACATGGTGAAGATATGCTGAAAAGGGCAAGTTTCGTTGAGAAAAATAACGACTGAATTTATCTACCAGGTACTTCTGCAATGATTATAAGTGAGAATTCGTTCATCAGCTGTTAAAAGTGTTGCGTTTTCTTCCCTTGCAGTAGCTACAATCATTTGATCAGCTGGATCGTCGTGGAATGGCTTTGGTAGAATCGTTGAATGATATGCAATAGATGGCGAAAGAGGAACAAGCCTTAATTTTGGTATTTTCAAAGCCTTCGAAATCCATTCACCTGCATCGCAGGAGATAGCAAGTCGACCTTTTTCGATTAATTTCGCAAACTCCCAGGGAGAGATAGCAGAAAGCAAAAGCTCTTCATATTTGGAAGGTGATGAAATCAATGACTTGACATTTTTAGATAATTTTTGTGGATTCATGTTCCACCAAATCCAGACATGTGTATCAAGCAACAATTTCACTGATTGGCTTCCCAGGAAGACTCTTTGATTGGCGCAACGATATCATTTTCAAACAACAACATATCTGACAGCATGCCAGGAACAAGTGACTTAGCAGGTGTGTCAAACGGAACTACCTTTACAACAGGCCGGCCACGATTAGTAATAACAATAGATTCCTTGTGGACATTAATCGTATCGATAACTTCCAGAGCGTGTGCTTTAAATAAGCTAATGGCCATACTTTTCATAAGAGTCTCCTCAGTGCATTTAAATATAGTCATTTCAAATGGTCATTTCAAGTTTAAATCCAGCTGCTCAAATATCAATTGAAATAACTTTACGGATAGAAAATATTCCTGCGATTTCAAGGATGAGAGCACCTGCGAGAAGAAGTTGACCAATGGCTGTAAAACAATCCACAACCTTTTCAAGTTTGAGTAAATACATACTATTAGACCTATATTAAACATAATTCTTCGTTTACATGTGTTAGTAATGTTTAAAAACCTATTGAATGTATTGACATTAATCATTGACATGTGATAATATATGTGGTATCTTATTGAGAGTTAGTTTATTATAGGTGTGGCGAATAATTAGTGTTATAGTATTTGTATAATTAGGCAAGCGATAGAAACAAATTGCGTTGTACTACTTACTGAATTAACGAGGAGGTTTAAAGGTGTTTAGAATTTCAATAATGTTTATATTATTTGCCGTTATTATTTCGTTTTCTTACGAAGGAACTATTGTTGATTTGAAAGGTAACGCAATACACAATTCAATTGTCAAAATTAAGGGTAGTTCAAAGTTTGTATCAACGGATAAAAATGGTCAGTTTGTTATTGAAAGCAAAATAGAAAGCAATATGCAACGAATTTCTCCATATAAAATGGGTTCGTATATCTATTTTACTAATTTAAAACCTGAACAGCATCTTCAATTATTCATCTACACAATTGCCGGAAAAAAAGTCA
>JAEUSG010000549.1 GCA_016788315.1 Fibrobacterota bacterium
CCATACTGCTGTTTGAAAGAGGGCATTTCCCTAGAACTACCGCCGCCCCAGAAAAGCCAAACTGTTGTAGCAGGCAGCTCTCCACGAGCTATTCTTTTTAAATTAACAGGATGATTTTTAAGCACCGCCTCAGATTTAACCATCAAATTGTCAAGAAAAGCGCCGCCTTCGCCATGAGGGCGGTATTGAGCAATTTTTTTATCAGAGATGTCATGCGGCGGAGTTTCAACGGCATTAAGAAGTTCGAGACCGTTTTGAATAACAGCGATATGTCTGTAACTTACACCTGGAAAAAACCTGACACGTGGATCAAGTTTAGCATCATTCAATGCGGCAATGAGTTCATGAGATTCTTCGCTGCTGATTTGACCTGTGCAGTAGCTTTTCATTGCACCGTCTTCAATTGTTACAAGATTGCAGCGGAAAGCAGCTTCACCCGGTTTAAGATCTATTCCCATGGAAACTGCTTCAATTGGAGCACGGCCTGAATAATAGATTTTTGGATCAAAACCTATCAGGGACATGCATGCAATAGCACTTGAAGGTTCCATTCCTGCGGGAACGTTCATAGTCCGCCCGATTTCACCATGTGAAACTAAAAAATCAAGATTAGGTGTTTTCGCATATTCAAGAGAGGTTTTGCCGCCCGCTTCAGGAACAGGATGACCGGATGCACCATCTGCAATCAAAATTACATATTTCATAAAACCTTCTCTTCCTTCATATACCCCACATAATCTTTAATTGACTCTTCGAGAGAGGTGAAAGCGTTGGAAAAACCGGCATTGCGCAATTTTTCTGTTTCTGCCTGTGTGTAGTACTGATATCGAGGTTTTAAAGTTTCCGGCATATCAATGTACTCAATATTTACAGGAAGATTCATTGCGGCAAAAAGAGCTTTAGCCAAATCATTCCAGGAGCGCGCTTTGCCGGTTCCTATGTTGTATAGACCGGCAATATTTTTGTTGCGGAAGAAAAACATTACAGCTTCAGCAGCATCTTTGACATAAATAAAATCGCGCATCTGATCGCCGTCTGTATAGTCCGGATGATAGGATTTAAAAAGACGGATTTTTCCTGTTTCGCCGATTTCCTTGAAAGCCTTATTTGGAACGCTTCTCATGTCAGCTTTATGATTTTCATTCGGACCAAACACATTGAAAAACTTAAAGCCTGTTATTTTAGAAAGGTATCCTGTTTTAAGAGCCCAGACATCAAAGTCCTGTTTGGACTGTCCGTAAAGATTGAGCGGTTTGAATGAGGGTGTTGCAGAATCACTGTCGCTATAACCCAGTGAACCGTCACCATAAGTTGCTGCAGATGAAGCATACAGAAAATGAATACCGGTATTTACACACCAGATGGAAAGATCACGTGTGTACATGAAATTATTTCTATCAAGGTAATTTTTGTCTGTGACAGTTGTTGAGGAGCAGGCTCCCATGTGAATAACACTCCTAATGCCCTTTAAACGATTACGTTTGACGGCATCAAGAAAAGCATCCTTGTCCATATAATCGGTATATATTTTATTGGAAAGGTTGATTTTGCGGTCTGTGATATCCTTTTCATCTACGACAAGAATATCCTTCTCGCCGGCATCGTTCAGATATCTGATTATTACACTGCCGATAAAACCTGCTCCGCCTGTAACAACAATCATATTGATATCCTTATTTTTGTAAAACCGCTCTGTAAATGTCGCGTCCTTCGCGTGTCCATTTCTGCTCATATCCGGTCGGTGTGTAAAAACCCATATCTGAAGTATCTTTAAAACGACCGAATATATTGCGCTGTTCTAAAAAGTACTCAAAATACTCTTTATGATCTGTATAAAGATTAAGATAGGCACCATCTTTAAGTACGGAGTAGGCAGAATCGAAAAATTCCTGATTTATTACTCTCCGTTTCAGGTGTCTCTTTTTTGTCCATGGATCGGGAAAGTAAACATGAACACGGCTTACAGATTCGGACGGGACAACATATTTCATATAGAGTCTTCCGTCGCAGAGAACAACTCTTACATTTGAAAGAGCGCCATCATGTGCCTGATTAGCTACATGTTGAACCATCTTACGTGTAATTTCAAGGCCGATGTAATTTATTGCAGGAAAGAGTTTTCCGGCGGATGTCAGAAATTTTCCTGTTCCGAATCCTACCTCAATTTCAATGGGGTTGGTGTTGCCGAAAATAGCGGAATAATCCAGTCGCTTAGGCGGATTTTCAATAAAATGGGCGTTCAAGTCCTTGCATTTGGAAGGGATAATGAATGGAAGAATGAATTCTTCGGACTCTTTTTTCAGAACCACCTTTTTTTTGTATCTGTTCATATTAGAGGATAAAGATAAGAAAATTTAAGCTTTGTAATTGGCTTTTTAGATAAAATCAAGTGCATTTGATTGTTTTTGCGGGAAAGGAAGGATATTTTAATGTAATATTATCAAGTTTTATTCGAAGGAGCTTTCTCTAATTCGGCTAAGTACTTATTTAGAGATTTCATGAATGTGTCTACAATTTCAGGGGTTTCAATTGCTGCTGTTTTGACTGTTTGCCAATTAAGTTTAAAACCATATCCATGATGAGCAACGTGGCGGAATTTACGCATAAGGTTTAATTTACTAAATAATTCGTCATTGACAAAAGAGTCACTATTCAGAGAGTCGGATGTCTGGAAAAGTTTCACCAAAGAGATATGCCAATCATAACCGGAGGGTATTTTTTTATCTCTGAATATCGCTACCCTTTTCAGAATATTTTCAATGCCAGAATAACATTGAGCAACTAAGGAAGCGCCTCCATTTCTTATAGCAGGAGTATCACCAGATATAAGAGATTCTTTCATTACTTCATCAAGCTCGGAAAGAACACTCCCTAATTCTGTATTGGCAGTTTCTATTTCTTTATGCAGCTCTTGCAGAGTCATATAGCAATCTGCCTTTTGACAAATTCAGATTAATAAAGGGTGTTTCTTGATCTGCTGGTATCACATCTACGGAAATGCCGGCACTTGTTTCCATTTCAGCAGCCATTTTAAGAATGGTTATCCCATCAAGTCCATAGCAAAAAAGATCGATATCTCTTGCGTGTTCCATATCATTGGTTGCACTTCCGAAGAGAACCAGCTTTTTGGCCCCAAACTTACGAGCAACTTCTACGCATTGTTCTATTTGATAATATGTTACCATTGCAAGAATATAGAAACACTATATAATAATAGCAATATCTATTGTGAGGATATTCTCTATTCGCGAATTGCGAATGAAAAGACAAATATGCACTCGCATGAAAAAAAATGTACTTTATAATCCATGAATTTTATACCGCGACGGGTTGCATTCGGCCTGAAATATATCTGGCTCAATTTCCTCAATAGAGAGCTGCAGAGTAAAGTACTTTGCCGGTTGTCCAAGGCGCACTTACTTCGCAGGACAATTTCATTTGAAGATGAAATCCACCGGTTTAAAAAAATTCTTATAATACTTCCTGAAAGAACTTACGACGCCGCAATTGTTCAAAGTGTCTTTTCATCTCTAAAATTGAAAAAAGGGGCACTTGTTGAGGTTGTTGCAGAAAGCGACGCAAAAGATCTCATAAAGAGCAACCCAGACGTTGATGGAGGTTTTTTCTTTTCTGCCCGTGAATACAGATATAATCACCCGGCTTTTATAGAACTTTGCAATGCCATTCAGCAAAAGAGCTACGATATCTGTTTTCTCATGAAACAGGATGCAGGTCCTCTGGATCTCCTTCTTGCCGCGGTCACAAAAGCGCCTTTAAGGGTCGGTTTTCCTTCAAATTCGGCCTTTCCATTCCTTAATTTGTGCATAAGACCGTCAAAAAAGACGGAACAGGAGAAGGATAAGTATGAAAGTATGCTCCGGGCTCTTGGAATAAAGATTCTTCGCGGCAAAATTGCCTGGAATCTGCCAAGAACGGCTGATAAAGATGCTGAAGGGGTTATTGCAGAAACCGGGGTTCACCTTTCCAACAGAATTGTAGGAATTAACCTTACTCCAGCGGTAACGGGCCAGAGCTTCCCTATACAGCTTTTGAAAGATATAATAGCTGAGCTGGAATCAGAAGAGGGCGTCTCAACGGTCCTTTTTCATGCGGGATATTCGAATGATGAAGAAGCTGAATTGGCGCAGGCTGTAGGCCGAAAATCGATAAACTACCCTCCGCACCATATTACTTTTGCCGCGGCATTGTCCAAAAAGCTTCCTGTTGTAATAACTCTGAACAATCTCTACTATCAGATATCAGCCATGACCGGAAACAAGGTTTTGGGGCTTTTCGAAAGCCTTGAACACCGGCGCTGGTCCAGTTTTGAGGCCGGGAAACTGGAACTGCTTTCAGCGGTGAAACTGGAAAAGATTGATACTAAAGAGATCAAATCAAAAGTTTTGGAACTCTTAGCCTGATCGGCACCTTACATTCTTTATTGACTCTCGCTAGCGATGGTCTATATATTATATGTATAAAACACGATAACTGAAGTAATAACAAGGAGAAAGAGATAATGGATTTCATCGCGAAGTTTTTCCAAGAAGGCGGCCCCTTCATGTACATCATCCTTTTCGTTTCAGCATTTGCTGTTGCGGTTATGATTGAAAGGGCTTTTTACCTCTATTTCCGCTGCAGAATAAATGCAAAGACTCTGCTTACAAGTGTTACCAGACTTGTTCGCAGCGATAAAGTTGCTGATGCAGGCAAACTTTGCAAACAGCAGACAGCTCCTCTTGCTGTTATTTTAGAATCTGCCCTTTGGCATTTTGAGCAGGGGCTTTCTAACGAAGAAATTCAGAACGCTGTTGACGAAACGGCGTTGCGTGAACTTCCTAGAATTCAAAAGAGAATTCACTATCTAGGACTTCTTGCTAATGTTGCTACGCTGCTAGGACTTTTAGGAACAATCACAGGTCTTATGTCTGCTTTCAATGCTCTTGCGGCAGCAGATCCGGCTCAAAAAGCGACTCTCCTTGCTCTCGGTATTTCTCAAGCTATGAATACTACTGCCCTTGGTCTTATAGTCGGTATACCATGTCTTGTTGCTTTTTCGGTATTGTCTTCAAAAGCCAGTGCTACTATTGAAGAAATCGATGAAAGCTCTGTCCGTTTATTGAACTTTTTATTCCTGCAGCGTACAAACCGATAGTTAATAAAGATCGGAATAATTGAAGAATGGCATTCCTACCAAGTAAAAGAAAAGAAAAAGCTGTCAGCGCTCTAATTGAGGCGCCGGATCTTGATGTAACACACGTCATGAATCTGCTGGTTATTCTAATCCCCTTTTTGGTGAGCATGGCGGTTTTTACACAGATTTCATCTATAAATTTCTCTTTGCCGCCGGCCGCTTCAAGCGATGGGGCAGCAGGAGGAGAGGCTCCTGAAACTGACAAGCTTGACATTTCAATAGCAATAACCAGCACGGGATTTACAATCGCAGGAACAGGGCAGGTTATGCCGCCAATTTCAAAGGTGAATGGTGTATATGATTTAACGGCTCTCGATAAAATATTGAGAGCTGTAAAGATGAGCTATCCTCAGCAGGAGGATATCATTCTGCTGGTTGAACAGGAAGTGTTGTACGAAGATATTGTTTCTGTAATGGATGTCTGCCGAGATGCGCAGTATCCTAACATCGGACTTTCCGGCGGAATACAATGAAAACAGTAAAAGACAAAAAAGCAAAAATAGCCACAGTCTGTTTACCGGAAAAAGCTGTCCGTGAAGAGTCATCGTCACTCATTCAGATTGTTGACGAGTTGGTAAAAGATGGTTATAAAAAGATCATTTTTGATTTTAAAGAGACTACAATGATTGATAGTGCAACTCTTGGTGCTCTAATTCATATCCGCAGGCAGCATATTGAGAAGGAAACCAGCCTTTCAATCACTGGAGTAAGCGGCTATGTAAAGACGGTAATTGATAATGCAAAAATCAGTATGCTGTTTTCAGATGTTGGTATACAGACGGAGAGTAAATAATGAGCTTTAGAGCTTCGAAAACCAATAAAAAGAAGCTTTCAAAAACCAGAGGAGGCGGAGCATCCGTTCCAAAGGTTCAGCTGACCTCTCTTGTTGATATCATGACAATCCTTCTGGTGTTTCTTCTTAAAAGTTTTTCTGCTGAAGGTGAAATTGTTACAACGTCTTCTGGTCTGACCCTTCCTGCATCAACGGCGCAAAAAAAACCGGAACTCGCTCTTAAAATATCAATTTCTAATAATGATGTTATGCTGGAAGGTCTCAAGATAGTAAATATTGAAGAGATGATGAAAACCGACGATATTTTGATTCCTGAACTTGAAGCGGTATTGTCTGAAAGACGAAGGCAGACAGAATTGATCGCTAAAAACTCTACCAATGTTACATTTAAAGGTGATGTTATGATAGAGGCAGACAAGAAAATTCCTTATAAAATACTGCAGAAAATAATGTACACTTGCGGGCAGACAGGTTACAGTAATTTTTCGTTGCTTGTTTTGAAGAAAGAGGGATAGGTTTTAGGTGCAAAAAGAGAACGTTAACGTAGCGGCAGGAACGCCAATTACACCTGATTCAGACAATAGATTTGTTATTGTCATTCTATCATCAATAATTCTGCATATTGCATTAATTATCTATATAAAATCTGTAGATATTTCTAAAATGGCTCCTCCCACAGTTGAGGAGATGCCGCAGCGTATTGCTAAGCTGATTATGAATAAGCCGCAGCCTAAAGCTGCCAAAAAGGCAGACCCTTCAAAGAGCGGTGAGAAAAAGGTTGAAGAAACTGTAAAGAAAGCGGTTACAACAGAAGCTGCCAACGCTCCTGTTTCTGCGGAAGTACGTGCCGAACAGAAAAAGGTTGCTCAGGCTCAGGTTGCACAGAGAGCAGTGAAGATAGAAAAAGAGCTTAGAAGTACCGGCATGCTTGCACTCTTAACCGGAGCCGGCCCCACAAGATCAAAAAGCCGTGCAGCTGTTGACATATTGGGAGGACAGAGCGTTAAGGGCACAAACCTTGACGAAGCGCTTAAGGGCGTAACAGGAGTTTCGAGAGCGGGAAGCGAAGCTGATTTAGGAAAAACACTTACCACAAGAAGGGTTATAACAACAACAGAAAACGCTTCGATAAATGATATGGTAAGCAATTTCGGTGCAGCAAACAATAAACTTCTCGCAAAACTCGGCGATATTCAGGTCAGCAAACCAAAAACAATAGGTGCAGTTCCGCAGAGCGCAAACCGCGACGAAATGGCTATTACAGATTTCATAAAAAAGAATATGCGCAGTATTCTTTCTGAATATAACAGATTGCTTAAAATAAACCCGTCCCTGTCGGGTAAGGTTACTGTCAGGTTCACCATTACTCCAGCCGGTAATGTTATAGATGTTGAGGTTGTCGACAGTACAATTGATGATGAGGCGCTCAAAACCAGGATGGTCAGAGTCATTTCCAACTGGATGTTCCCTGCAATCGGCAGCAATGAAGGAAATCTCACTGTAAATTATCCATTCGTCTTTCAGCCGAATTGATAAAAGGAGGAATTCTGAAACAGAGCATTTTATCACTATTTCTGTTAATTGCACTCTTTGTTCAGGTTTCAGAGGCGCGTCCTATAAAAGAGGGTGACGTTCTTGAGATTAGTGTACCAGGGAATGCCACGCTTTCTGCAAAAGTTGTTGTGAATGAAAACGGCACTATAGATTATCCGCTGCTCACAGACAGATCAGTTGTCGGACTTTCCGTGCGTGAAGTTATGGATCTTCTCACATTTGCAGTTGCTAAATCAGATCCTGCAAATATGGTCGTTGTAAATCTGCTTTCCGAACATAAACTGAAAGTAAACGTTTTAGGACAGGTGAAAAAACCTGGAATGGTAATGGTTGACAAAGGGTCATCGATACAGGAAATCCTGCTTCAGGCTGAAGGTGCAACGGAAACAGCCAATCTGTCAGACATCCGTTTAGTCAGAAAAGACAATACTATAGAAAAATCAGAACAGATTAATCTTGAAGCATTCTTAGAGACAGGCAATTTAAGAGAGCTTCCGGAAATAAAGAACGGCGACACCTATATTGTTCTTAAGGAAAAAAGAAGCAGAACAGTAAAAGTTCTCGGTGCTGTAAAAAAACCTGGCTTCTTTACTCCTCTTTCTGAATCGAACCTGTTTGATCTTATACAGCTGGCGGGCGGACAGATGGACGATGCAGATCTTACAAAGATCAGACATATTACAACTGTTAACAATAAGCGAATTGATACCTTTGTGAATTTACGGGATTTTTGGGAGGATTTTTCTTCGCAGGATCAAATACCTAAGGTTCAGGAAGGTGATATAATTATTGTTTACAGAAAATCCATTACCTGGACAGCTTTTATGGGATGGCTACGGGATGGTGTGAGTCTGATTACGGTATTTGTTCTTGTCAGGGGCTTGGCACTCAACTAAGGAGCCAAAAAAAGGCTTTACAATGGAAAAAAAAGTAACAGAACTGAATATCAGAGACTATATTGCCATACTTATCAGAAGAAAGTGGACGATAATTATAGCTATTCTTTCTGTAATGGTTCCGCTTACTGTTTATGTGCGTTCTTTCCCTGATATATACCTGTCAACGGCTCAGATTGTTATAGATGATCTCAAAGCATCAAGCAGTGAATTTATGCCTCAGGCTTTGCGTACTACACGATCATTTAACTTCTATCAGGGTATTTTCAAAAGCCGTTCCTACCTTGAGTCCATAATTGACAGCGTGGGCCGTTACCGTTTCAGGGACGCCATTCAGGATACATCAGATGCAATGCTTCGGCAGTTTGTTTCGACAGCAATAACACTGAAACTGACAAGCTACGAATCATTTGTAGAAGTCTCTTCTGTTGCCGGCACACCTAAGCTGGCATATGAGCTTGCCAATGCTGCAACAGAGAACTTCAAACTTTACTGCAGGGATGTTGTCGCTAAAGAGAGCGATAATATGGTGAAAGAGACAGAAAAACAGATTGATATAATCAGAAGCAAACTGGAAGATGCGGAAAAGGAATATAGAAATTTCAGGGAGAAGGTTGGGTCTTCCGGAGAGGGAGCTCTGGCGGAATTAAAAAATCTTCAAAGTAAATATTATGAACTTCGGAGCGAACGGACAAGCAAAGAGGCTGTTTACGAAGCGAACAGAGATCTCTTAAGGCTTCTTGAAAAGCGAATGGGGCCACGTGACATAAACGACAAGCGTGCAGGTGAATTGGCAAAGATTCAAAGACAGCTTATAGAGAAAGAAAAAGAAAAGCAGAGACTTGAATCTCTGGGACTTATGCTGGGATCAGCTTCGCAGATCAATATTGACATTGCTGATTTGGAAAAAGAGATACTGCGGATAGGCAATCCGGAACAGCAGGAGAGGATAGATCCTAAGGTCATCTCGCAGTGGCAGAAGATGAGAAAGCTTGTTGTTGAAGATGAGATGGAACTGGATATTCTGTCAAACAAACTGGCGGTGTATGACAGAAAAATAGAAGCATATAAGAGAGCACATCCGGATGAACTTTCACAGACTCTGGAACTTGCCCGTCTTGAAAGAGCAAGAAAAGTTTACGAAGATACTTACAACATTCTTCTTGAAAAAGTTGAAATGGCAAAAATCAGGCGTTCAGCTGAAACAGGTGGCGTAACAATAATCGATGCTCCAGTATTGCCGTTATCCCCTTTGCCGAAAAATCAGGCGGTTTACTATATAGCAGGTCTGCTTACAGCTCTGATTATTGGCATAGGATATGTAATAATGCGGGAACTTCTTGATACAACTGTGAAGTCTACAGATGACCTTGAGTCAAAATATCAGATACCTGTTATCGGCACAATTCCTCACCTTGACATTTCGAAGAAGGCGGATCTTGAAGTTAAGAGACGCAGCGCAGACGGGACAAAGGAAACAGTAACCATTTATCCCAGAGAGCTGCTAGATTTCAACAAGGATGAATCTGTAATTGCGGAATCATTTCGATCCTTACGCACCAACCTGTTCTTCACAAGTCCGGATAAACCGCTTCGAACAATAGTTGTTTCCAGCTCCGGTCCTCATGAAGGAAAGTCGCTGACGGCCAGTAACCTCTGTCTTGCCTGCGCACAGTCCGGTAAAAGGGTTCTTCTGATAGATGCAGATTTGCGCCGGCCTATCCTGCACCATCTTTTCCAGCAGCCGCGTGAGAATGGTTTTACCGATCTATTCCTTGGTAAAAATATTGACGATGTGATTAGACATACCGGTCTTGAGAATTTCAATCTTATAACAGCAGGCCGATTTACTCCAAGTCCGGCAGAACTATTAGGCAGTAAGAAAGTTGAATCTCTCATAAACGAATTTTCAAAGAGATATGATCTTGTTGTATTTGATACTCCACCCGTAATGGCTGTTACCGACGCCCCTCTTTTATCTACAAAAGTTGATGGCGTGGTTTTAATCATAAAATCATACTCAACCGATAAATCTGTTCTTGAGCGTGCTGTAGCTGCATTGCAGAATGTTAATTCCAGAATTGCGGGCTTCATATTAAATGATATCGATTTATCGCACCGGGCAGCTTCATACGGATATTACAAATATTATTATCATTACTACCGTTCCCAAAAAGATTGACAATGTACGGCAAAAGCCAGTTCTATTATGCCTGTAAGAGATTAATAGACATTGCAGGAGCTTTTACCGGTCTAACCTTTTCAGTTCTTCTTGTTGTGCCTGTTGCGATTGCGATAAAAATAAATTCCAGAGGCCCTATCTTTTTTCGGCAGATCAGACTGAAGAAAAATGCAAAGCCGTTCATCTTCTACAAATTCCGCACAATGCTCATCAATGCCGGTCTTACTGATGTTGAAAGAGATATGATCAATGAAATGGGCGGTCCCCATTTTAAATCGAGGCTGGATCCGAGAATTACAGAGGTAGGACGCTTCTTACGTACCTTCAGCATAGATGAACTTCCCCAGTTCTGGAATGTGCTTAAAGGCGATATGAGTCTCGTCGGACCAAGACCTCCCTTGAAGCATGAATATGACAAATACAGTCAGCACGAGAAAAAGCGTTTATCTGTGAAACCGGGCGTAACAGGACTTTGGCAGATTTCAGGGAGAAGCAAACGGACTTTTGAAGAAATGATCGAACTTGATCTTCTGTATATACAAAAAGCAGGTGTTATCTTTGATCTTTACATAATACTTGCAACAATACCTGCTGTTGTTTTACGAAAAGGTGCATGGTAATGAAGATAGCCTTTTTCATGTCCGAATACCCTTCGGCAGGAAAGGTCAACAGCAAAGGGGGACTTGCTTCTTATACCGCCAATCTGTCAGAGGCGCTCAAATCCACAGGACATGAAAGCAGAGTCATTACACGTGCAGATCTAAAATGTGAACGGCCGTTGAGACGGTTGCGTTCCGCTCTCGAAAAAAGAGTATTTCCCGAAGTAAATTTTGAAAGATCTGTCTCTGCAGGATTAAGATCTGAAATTACAAGAATGGTTAGTGAAAAAAGGATTGACATAATACAGGTGCCGGAATATAACGGCGGAGCATCCGAACTTAAAGGGATTAATTGCCCCCTTGTTGTACGTTTCCATACACCTTCTTTTCTTGTAGACAGACTTAATGGAGTTGCATCGACCTTTCGAAGAAAAAGATGGTACGCATTGGAAGGGGAGGGGATTGCGGCTGCAAATGCTCTGACCTCTTCCAGCGAAGGGCTGAAAAGAGAGGTCTGCAGGTTTTACGGTGTTGATGAAAATAGAGTGACAGTTATCAGAAATCCTGTAGATACAGTGACCTTTACACCGATGCATAAAGAGCACAGCAGATTCAGAATACTTTTCTGCGGCAGACTTGAAGAGAGGAAGGGGATGTCGATAATTGAAAAGGCGCTTCCCGAGATATTAAAGAAAACAGCAGATTCAGAAATTCTTTTTGCCGGGGGGGATACAGGAAGAAATGGTCTTCCTTACAAAGAGCTGCTTTCAGAAATAGCGGGAAAAGAGAGAGAGAGATTGCTCTTTAAAGGTTATGTTGAACGTGCGGAATTACCGGCTCTTTATAATTCGGCAGATGTTTTTATTATTCCATCGCTTTTTGATAATTCACCAAACTCACTTTTTGAAGCGATGGCATGCGGCCTGCCATGCATAGGCAGCAGGGTTGGCGGTATAGATGAAATAATTTCAGATGGATCAAATGGTCTTCTTTTTAATACGGAGAGGACTGATGAATTGACAGATCGCATATGTGAACTTTATAATAATTATCAGCTGCGGCAGACACTTGGAATTTCTGCCCGAAATCATATGGAAGAGTCGTACAGCATGAAGTATGCAGCAGAAGCTCATATCTCCTTTTACAAAAAAGTATGCAAGGGAGAATTATGAAGCGTAAGATCTGTCTTATATCAAGCGAATATCCACCGGAAACAGGCTTTGGCGGTATTGGTACATACACAAAAATTATGGCGCACGCTCTTTCCGCAAAGGGGCATGATGTCACTGTGATAACTTTGTCCGAGAAAAAAGAGGAATATGAAACGGCAGATGGACCTGTTAAAATTGTAAGGGTTTCTGCCGGGAAATATCCGCTGCCTCAAGGAAAAATATTCTGGCGGATTCGAATGCTGGCCTACAGATATTTGCCCCATTCCCTTGTCAGAATGGCATTTGCGGCTTCCGTGGCAAAGGCCTTTAAGAGATTATCCAGTGAACGTCCATTTGATGTTGTCGAAGCTGCAGATTGCGGCGCGGAGAGCTATTATCTTAAGCTGCCGAAAGAGACAAAGTTTATTGTAAGACTTCATACACCCTATTCATTTTCGCTTAAGTTCAATAGTCAGGGCATAGGCCGGTTTGATCGAAAAAAGCTAGAAAGTATGGAAAAAGCCTGTTGTAAAAGGGCAGACACCGTAACTTCGCCAACAGAAGCTTTGGCTATCCCTCTAATAAGAGATTGGGATCTGAAAAAAGTTGTGGTTTTCCCTAATCCAATGGATTTTGAAAACATACCGCCCTTGATCGAAGAAGGAGAGGGAAAAACATGTATAACATATACCGGCCGGCTTGAATACAGAAAAGGAGTTCACCTCCTTATTAAGGCCTATGCGGAGTTAAAAAAGCTTGGTATAAAGGAGAAATTGCTGATTATAGGTCGGGCCTATGGAGAATCGGGAATAAAGGGTAAGAGTTACGGCGATTTGATAAAAGATCTTATAAAAAAATATCAAATAGGTGAGGATATTGAGTGGATAGAGGGACTTCCCCGGACAGAGCTGTTAAAACATCTCAAAAGAACAAAAGTTGCCGTATTTCCTGCAGTATGGGATAATTACCCATACGCCTGCCTTGAAATGATGGCTGCCGGAATTCCTGTGGCAGCTTTTAAAACAGGAGGGTTTCCGGAAATGGTTAGAGATGGGATAGATGGATCTCTCGCTAAAGCGATGGATTGCCGTGATCTAGCCTTGAAAATATCAGAGTTGATCACAGAATCAGAAAAAGCAGAATGCTTGGCACGTTCGGCAAAACAGAGGGTTTCCGAAATCTGCAGTATATCAGAAATAGTAAAAAAGAATGAAGATGTTTATTACTCCTGAAATCAGTTATTTTCCTGTTAAATGGGGAATAGGTAAATGAAGATTGCTCTTATCGTTCCGTCAAAGATAAACTGCGGCATCGCAGATTATTCGATGGATCTTCGCGGTGCTTACAAAGGGGAAATGGATCTGATCCACGATCCTCTGTTTAAGGCTGCAGAATATGATATTCTTCATGTTCAGTTTGAAGCGGTGCTCTTCAGGAAAAACAGGACAACGCTTTTTCCCAGACTTATGCAGAATAATTCTGAAAAAGTTAAGATAGTTACAGTTCATGAAGTGTGGGATGACAATCCTTATATAGAAAAGCGTCCTGTTGAGGGCGGTCTTATTAATTTTATCCGTAAGATCCGCTATGACTTCAGACATGCACTTGAATACCGTGAAGAGAGACTAGCGAGACTACGCTATCTTTCCGATGCCGTTATAGTCCATACACGCAATGCAAAGCAGGTTCTTACAAAAAAAGGATGTGATCCGGAAATAATACATGTCATCCCGATGCCTGTATTTGACAGACGCCCAGACCCTAGATCTGTTCCCGGACTAACCGTAAAGAAAGATAAACTTGTTGCACTTATGTTCGGTTTTATTACGCCTGCTACGGATTATGATACTGTGCTTAAGGCTTTTACTGAGGTAAAGAATATTTACACCCTTGTAATAGCAGGCGGTACCAGACGGCCCGAGGATGTAGCATTTTCCTCACAGCTTGATCATAAAATTGAGGAGCTTGGACTTTCTGCCCATGTTGTTAAGCTTGGCCATGTAGCCTCTAAAGATCTCGATGCCCTTTTCACATCGGCTAATATATTCATACATGCGCCGAAAATTAAAACTGCCTCTTCAGCTTTGGCTAACGCACTGGGAGCAGGGCTGCCGGTTATCGCTTCAGAAGGGAATCAGGTATTGGAAATTAACGCAGAGCACAATTGTATAAGGACGTTTACCCCTGGAGATACGGATAAGATTGTGCTCCATATGCGTGAGCTCGTTGATAAGGATGAACGGGTGAAAGCTCGTGAAAGAATCCGTTTTTATGCTGAAGAGCATACTTTAGATAAATTTGCCGAGTCCCATCTTTCACTGTACAGGAGGCTTCTTGAACATCGCAATTGATCTTCGCGGGCTGTCTATGGCCTATGAAAACAGAGGTATAGGATACCACCTGAAGACACTTGCAGCTGCCCTTCCCGGTCTGGCTCCTGAGATGAAGTTCAAATTTATTTTTCGCGATAAAGAGCGGGCTCAATTGTATACCCCGTCAGAGTCCAATGTTGAGTCCTTTGTAATGGCGCCGCTTACAAAAAGAACCTGGATGGAGGATCAGTTCAGAATTCCTCTTTTTGTAATTCGAAATAGAATAAATGTCTGGCACTGTCCGGTTGCGCTGGGTCCTCTACATGGAATTAACATTCCTGTGTTTCCATTTTGTGCAGTTGTAGCAACCATACACGATTTACATGTTGAAAAGCTTCCAGATCCTCAGATGTCAGCATATAGAAATGAAAGAAGATATAAGCTTCAAAGACTCTTTATTAAAAAGAGTTATATGGTAGCGGTATCTGAGGCTACAAGAAAATCAATAGAAGGGAGCGGCCTTTCTTCAAAAAAAGGAATACATGTAATTCCGAATTGCTTGCGTCCAGGCGAGTATAATGAACCGCCGCTAACAGATAAGGAAAAACTTATACTTTTTATCGGAGATGCTGCACACAAGAATGTGAATGGTGCAATTACTGTTTTCAGGAGTCTGGCGGCACGTCACCCCGATTGGCGTTTTGTTATGGTTGGCGCGCAAAGCAGAATTGCAGCCATGGTTACAGGAGGTCCCCAGTCTCTTGCTGCAATGAACACGCTGCAGATAACCGAAAACATTTCTGAAGAAGAGATGCAGCGCCTTTACAAAAAAGCATCTATTCTGTTTATGCCTTCACTCTCTGAAGGTTTCGGCATTCCTGTTATTCAGGCTTTTGCAAATTCTGTGGTCCCCGTTATATCGGCACGTTCAGCACTTCCTGAGGCTGGAGGATCGTCTGCGATTTATGTAAATCCTATGAGTGTACAGGATATGGCTGATGGTCTGGATGCTCTTATGAGCGATCCCGCTAAACTTGCTCTCCTTTCTAAAAAAGGATATGAAAGGGCAAAGCAGTATACTCCCGAATACCAGCTTCCTAAATTGATTGCCCTTTACAGAAAGGCTGCACGGCGTGTTTAAAGCCGCCTGGTTTTCCCGCAGATTTCTGCCGGCTGAGGGTGGTGTAGAAAGATTCTTAAGTCACCTTGCCGGAGATTTGGGCCGCGATTTTGAATTGCGGATATTTGCGCAGATATTCAGTAGCAAGGCCGACTATCCCGGATCAGATGACATTCTCGCTGAAAAAACAGGAGTACCAGACACAGAGCTATACAAGCTTAGAGCGGTACAACCAACAATATTTCAAAGGGTTCTCCTTCTTCCATGTGCACTTCTGCTGATTCCTTTTCTCCGTTCCCGTTTTTATCACACCTTGAAAAAGTTTGCAGTAAACAGATTTGCGGCAGTTTATCTGAAAAAGACAGTAAAGAGGTCGAGAAAATGCGCTGTTGTACACTCATTTGCTTTTGGCGGAATGGGACTCCTTGCAAAAAAGACGGCAGAAGGTCTGCAGGTTCCGTTTGTAATAACTCCCTTTATGCATAGAGGACGGTGGGGAGATGCCCCGCATGATATAGCACTTTACAATTCGGCAGATGCTGTAATAGCTCTACATGAACAAGATAAGGACTCTCTTAAAGAAGCAGGGGTCTTTCCTGATGTAATCAGAGTCTGCGCGGTAGGAATACCTCCATTTTCCGGCGACGGCGTTGCATTTAGAGAGAAGCATAATATAAATGGAATAATGGTGCTTTTTGTCGGTAGACTGATGCAGCATAAGGGATGGAGTGATCTCTGCACAGCTGTTGATAATGTGAATAAGAGCGGTCGTAATATGACTCTGGTTATGATAGGTCCGAAAACAGCGGAATCTGAAAATCTTGAGAAGTATATTTCAAAGCCCTTCATTAAATATCTGGGACAGGTCAGCGAAGAGGAAAAGCATGATGCCTTTTTTGCATGTGATCTATTCTGTCTTCCTTCAGTAAGTGAGATTTTTCCTGTTTCTATTTTAGAGGCATGGCATTGTCGTAAACCTGTTGTTGTCTACGATTCTGCAGCATTGAGAGCCGTTGTCCGCAATGGAGAAACAGGAAAAATTATTGATCCGAACAGTACAGCACTGGAAGAAGCGCTTATTTCATTTGCAGATAAACGGGCATCGTTTGCAAATCTCGGTCCAGAAGGCAGAGAAGAATTGGATAGAAATTTCAGGATTGCACGTGTCGCCTCCTGGCACAGAGATCTTTACGAAGAGCTAATAACAAGCGGACGGGAATCTACGCAGTTCAATAAACGGATAAAAAACTGATGAATATATTAATAACGGGCGGAGCAGGGTTTATTGGCAGCCATCTTACAATGAGGCTTTGTAAGAAACACAACGTTTCGGTAATTGATGATCTTTCAAACGGTGATGCATCACTGCTGAAGAAAGTACAGGTTAATTTTTATAATGCTGAAGTTGGTTCAAAAAAAGGGCTCCAGCTTTTAGAGAAAAACCGTTTTGACATTGTTTATCATCTGGCTGCGAATGCTTATATACCATCATCGGTTGATAATCCCATTAATGACTTTGACAGAAATCTGGCACAGACAGTGATGCTTCTTGAAATACTTTGCCAGAAGAGTCCAAAAACAAAAGTTGTCCTATTTTCATCCGCTGCAGTACTTGGTGAAAAATCAGGATTGATGAAAGAGGAAGATCTTCCGAATCCAATTTCACCTTACGGAGTTTCTAAAACAGGAATTGAGTTTTACGGCAGAACATATGCTGTCAACTATGGTCTTAAAGTTCAAACTCTTCGTCTTTTTCCTGTTTACGGCCCGCGACAGAGAAAACAGGTGGTCTTTGATCTCATGAAAAAAGCGGTATCTACTGCAGCATCGCTTGAAATAATCGGCAGCGGAAGAGAAGAAAGAGATCTCTCTTTTGTTGATGATGCTGTTGATGCAATAGTCGCCGTTGCTGAAAAAGGGAGCTTCGACGGCGGTGTGATAAACATCTGTTCGGGAAAAACAGTTGCAATCGGTAAGGTTGCAAAAGAGATACTTGTGGCTTCAGGTATAAATAAGAAAATTGTTTATACCAATAAGTTAAGACAGGGCGATGTAAAAAAGATGGCAGGATCTGTAAAATTACTGTCTTCTTTGAGTAATAGAAAAAGAACCCCCTTTGCTGATGGAATAAAAGAGACCTGGAAATGGTTTAAACATGAATACTGCTGAAGAAGAAAAAAAACTTGAAGAGGGAAGAACCCTTTCTGTTCGTCAAGGTGCATATTACGGAATTATGGAGGGGTTCGGTATCCGGTATATCACTCCATATGCTCTTGCTGTCGGCGCAAGCAACAGGATTATTGGTCTTCTTGCAACGCTTCCCGGACTTCTCGCAACTCTTTCACAGCTTCTGACACTGCCGCTTATGCGTCACTGGAGCAGAAAGAGGATTACACTCGTTTCTGTTCTTCTGCAGGCAGCTTTCTGGCCGATACTTCTGATCGCCGGATATCTCTATTTTGTTAAAGGAGATACTTCGAAGCTTCCCGGTAAGATGGTTCTTGTGTTTTATAGCATGATGTTAATTGCAGGCAGCATATGCGGTCCTGCATGGATATCCTGGTCTAAGGATATCATGCCTAAAAATATCGGCTCTTTTGTGAGTCGCAGATCCAGAATGCTGGGAATCGTTGCACTTGTAAGCATGCTTCTTGCAGGATTGATTCTCGACTGGTTTAAAAAAGAGAATATGCTTTTTATCGGATTCTGTCTGCTCTTTTTGGCCTCTTTTGTGGGCAGATTGTTCAGTGCAAACAATATAAGGCAGATTTACGAACCGCCATATAAATTCGATGATGCCGCCTATTTTTCGTTTTTACAATTCCTGAAGAAAATGGCGGGAAACAATTTTGGGCGCTTTGCTATTTACATATCTTTGCTTTCGTTAACAGCGAACATATATGCACCTTTCGGTTCTGTATATATGCTGAAGAATCTTCATTTTTCATATACAGAATTTACAGCTGTCATACTTGTCAATTCTGTTTTTGCAATTTTCTCAATGGGATTCTGGGGACGCATATCCGACAGATTCGGCTGCATGTCAATTATAAAAACAACGGGATGGATTGTCTTATTTATTCCAACCCTTTGGCTTCTTGCCCCTCTTTTCAATAATATATCACATAATGCTGTTTTGGTTTTTCTGATAATTCAGCAGATGTTCAGCGGATTTATGTGGGCCGGTTTCGAATTTGCAGCAGGCAGCTTTATTTATCACGCCGTTACACCGCAGAGAACGGCTATCTGCGCATCATATTTAAGTATTCTTAACTGCACAGGAGCACTTATAGGCGGACTTATTGGCGGATATATCTCATCACTTAAGTTTACATTTTTCGGATTCCCAGCAATACTGTCATTGTTTGTAATAGGATCTGTTCTTAGACTGATAGTCTATCTTGTGATGGGGTCTTCGGTTAAAGAGGTTCGGTCTGTGGAGTGCCTGACTCTTGAAGAGGCAAAAAGCTCTTTTGTTGACTTTTTGGCGGATTTCAAGCCTGGCTTCATCGGTAGACCGGGACCCAAGAATTAATTGGTTTTTGCAGTTCTGAATTCGGTTGGTGTTTTACCGGTATACTCTTTAAATACTTTTCCAAAATATCTGGAGTCGGAAAAACCAACTTCATATCCGGTTTCTGATATAGACTTATTTGGATCTGCGAGAATTTCAATTGCCCGTTCTATTCTTATTTTATTTATGAGTTTAGGGAGGTTTTCCTCATTACCGGCCTTAAGTACTTTGTAATAATATGGATTGGAAAAGTTAAGTGCCGTCCTGATCATTGTAACATTAATATCTTCATCTTTAATATGATCTTTAATGAAGCTAACAACTCTGTCAAAATCCTTTTTTTCTCTGGATTCAATTTGCAATTCTGCAGTAGGTGTTTTTCTTCGTAAAAAAACAAAAAGCGCAACAGCAACAAGGATAACAGAGATGATAGTTGTAATTATCCTTTTGAAATTGAAATTAACAGGTTTATCTACCGTGATAAATGTCCTGTATACTGAAGATCTGATTTCCCGCTTATTTGTATAATAAATCTGGGCAGATGCATTAACATATGCGTTTATGGTCCAGGTTCCTTTTACTGCACTGTCAAACAATCTGAAACGAATTTTTATATGTCTGTTTAATGAGTCAACGGCATCTGTGAATGCTGTACCATCAACATATTGACCCATTTCTCCCATTTTAACTAAATGCGACTGAAAACTTCCTGTGTTTGCTTTTTCATAAAATTCGGTTATAAACTGCCCTCTTACAGAATCCTGGGCTACATTGACAACATAATTTTTATCCGGCAGGAATGCTCCTCCCTTATTTCCGGGATGACCAAGAATAAAGCCAGGTCCGGAGAGCCAGACAACAGTAAAGCCGTAATGTTTCCAGGGAATGCTGTCTTTTACAAGTTGAATGTGCAGATCATACCATTCACCGGGATTAATAATAGTTTGTTTCCTGACTGTGCCTGCTTTACATATGTATAAAGAATCAATTTCGAAAAGAGGCGGCTTCACCCTGTTCCATCGAAGTGCTGTTCTTGCAGAAAAGTTACTGTAATTTCCGAAGTTGTTTTTATATCTCACCTGCCATTCGTAATTACCGGAGTCAACCTCAAATGGAAGGCGGCGTTTATAAAAGAAAGTTGGATCTTTGTCTTCAGAGGCAAAGAGCGGGATGGTATCGCCAGCTTTGTAGAACCTCCAATCAACAGCATTCAACATTTCGCCATCGTAATTGGTAGAAAAGGTATTGCAAATAACCTCGGGGAATATTGATGATGAATCGGAAACATTTTGAAGAATGGGACTATCCGGGAAAGCCATCTGTCTCTGTTTAGAAATATAGAAGCGATTAATAAACACGGGCGAAGTCAGCTTATTATGAGGTATGAATCGGAAAATTATCTCTTCTTTCTGAGATACAAAAGGAACCGTGATGTTTTGAATAGATTTATTATCAACAATAATTTTTATAGTCAAAGAGTCAGAAGATGAAAAAGAATATCTGGTTTCAACAGTGTGCCATTGGTGTCTAGATAACGGAAACTTAAATATCACATCCTTAAGAGTATCAGCAAAAGGACGGAATCTGATAGTGAGATTTGACATGCTGTCGGACAGACTGTAAACGAATGTTTCCATGAATATGTCCTGATTGCCGGTACCTCTGTCACTTGAAAAGGCCAGGTTCATCAGCATCGATGGTGAGGGTTCATCAAATTTTAGGCTGTACTGATGCCAGAAATCTGAATGAAAAGGAAATTTGGCCGGCCCTGAACTTGATTTTGGCAGGAGACGAACCGTACCATTATCAAATTTCAGTTCATGTATGAAATTGTTATCATTAGATATAGAAACTACTTTCCAGGGAAAATTCCACTCTCTGGTCGCTTTATCCCTAAGCGGCAAATCACTATAAGAGCTGTCAGAACAGTAAATTAAAGAAATAAGGCAGATTATAAGCAGCATTTCGTTAAAATAGAAAAAAATTACACAAGACTTAGCAATTTTCTACATGAAAGAGATGATTTTGCACATCTGCTTTAGAGTTTTTGCTAACATTAGATATTAGTATGCAATAGATTACCTGTTGTAGAAGCATGATAATTATTATAGGGGAGTTATCTATGAGAAGCACTATTATTCTATTATTGGCCTTGGGACAAATTTATGCTCAAAGCATATCTGCTACCGCTGTTTCGAAATCGTACCCTAACCCTTCATCGATGAAATTCCCATATGATAGCGACCATTCCACGAACCAGCCTTTAGCAACGGGAACTGTTTATTCTCCTCCAGCAGGTGGTGGGGCAGATTTTGTGTATTGGGGTTGGATATGCATCGTTGATAGCAGCAATGCCCTTATGTACGGCGGAAACTTAAAATATAGCGATGATGGCTGTGTCCATACACAAGTTATGCAAAATAAAGGTTGGGTGCGGATAGATTCTTTGCTTAAAGCCCGTAACCCGTTGCAAAACAGGCTATTAGAGGTGCGAGAACTTCAAAAAAGTGTGAAAAACATTTTGGCAAAGACAAGGCATCTCTTCTTTGAGGGTCTTACATCTGGAGAAGAGAATAAAGTCATAACGGATAGCATAAATCCCCAAATTAAATATCTTGCAAATGCCTTAAAAACTTCCGCAAACGGTCTTGAATCCATGACCGGCTTATCGAGCTACCATGCTCAACAGGCCTTATATTCTTCACAACGGATAAAAGCAGCTGCCGATAGCCTTAGTTTACTTGGTTCACAAATACAATCAGTGGATCTTATGCGGATGAGTCGGGTTCAAATATCTTTGGAAATTGCAGGAGATGCTATGGAGGCGGAACCTCCTCCTCGCGCCCTATCTATGATAACATGGGATCCGGTTACAAAACAATTTGCAGTTTTTGGAGGAGATCATCTTGACTATCTTACAAATGACTTATGGGTTTTTGATCCTTCTATTCCGCAGTGGAAGCAAAAATATAGTGCTTCGGCACCTATTCCAAGGGGAGATCATTGGCTGGTGGCAAATGACAGCGGTCAATTAATATTAAAGGGCGGTTTTACATATAAGACAAATGGCGGATTATCGAGACAATCCTATATGCATATTGGTCCTGCAGAGTGGCGGTATGATATGCAGACAAATCAGTGGTTATCTGCCGGGACAGGTGGTGGGTCCGCTGTGGCAACAGATTCAAGAGTTTACAGATCAACATTGCATCTACCGGAAAGATTTATGGCCGGGGAGAAACCATCCTCTGCGGCGAATGCGGCATTTTTAGAAAAAATAGGTGTAAACACATGGGTTGATATGATGGTTCCCATAAAGTCAGTTTCAAATCGTGACTGGGGGACAGTAGCATATGATCCTGATAGAGATATGATCTACATTTATTGCGGAGGACATTCCGCCTATCCCGGAACAGATGCACTGCATTATCATCTGGCTACGAACAGATATGAACAAACGGTTCCTGCAGAAGCTCCCCTTGGCTGGTGCGGCAGCAGCGGTCATTCGGCAAAGGGATGGAGTTTTAACAAGCGTCCCTATATGTCGAATCACACTTGGAACTCCTATGAATATCATCCTGTACTTAAGAAGATGATTCTTGTTGGTCGTGAATGGGTCTGTTGTACAACGCCTGTTGAGCTTTATTCCGATAGGTATCAATATGTTTACAATCCGGATAATGGAGATTGGGAAAGCAGACACTTTGTTGCAAGCATGTATAACGAAAAACAGGGTAATACTCAATTGTGTAACACCACGCTTGGCATGTTAAACTGGAATGGAAAAAGGGAGATCTGGAAGCTTAATGATAAAACATTAGAATGGAATAAATTAGCAGTAACAGGAACTATACCCCAACCTGTTGTTGATGGATCTGGAGTTGTGTTTGATCCTAAGAGAAACAGAATGCTGATGACAACATTAAATACATATCAGGCTCCTTTTAATGGTGTTATATATTCTATGGATTTGTCAAC
This sequence comes from Fibrobacterota bacterium, assembly GCA_016788315.1. Taxonomy (GTDB): domain Bacteria; phylum Fibrobacterota; class OXYB2-FULL-49-7; order OXYB2-FULL-49-7; family JAEUSG01; genus JAEUSG01. The sequence continues at coordinate 23,294 of JAEUSG010000549.1, forward strand.
ATCAGCTATCACAGCAATAACTCCAAACAATTCAACAGCAGTTTCACGTGTCAAATATCTTCGGGAAGTTGTCTATCTGCCAAAAATGGACATTTTCCTCTTTGAAGACACTAATTCTGTCGGCCCTGGAAAATATCTGGTGTATGATCCATCAGATAATCTGTGGAAGGGGGCGGAAATAAGCGGCACATGTGATTTTGGAAATCATGCAGGAATGATTCTGGATAATAAAAGGGATCTTATTTGGCACTTGAATGTTAATAACGGTAATGCACGGGTATTAAAAATTGATACAGCTACATTGAAGTTAACAACATTAGCTCCGACAAGTACAAGAGAACAGGTATTAATATCTGCGCAGCCTGCAGTAACCATTCAGACAAACAGCATTACAAATGGTTTCAGAGTTATTGTTGGAGGTATTACAAATTACGCAAAAATGAATCTTGGTATTTATGATGTAAAGGGAAGATTGGTGGCAGATTTAAGTGAAAGAATCGACACAGAGATAAATTCAGGGAAAAATGAGTTTGTTTGGTACAAAAATGGTCAGCCGGCAGGCGTCTATTTTTTGTGTCTTAACATTAACAATAAACGGATATATTCGCGGTTTGTTAATATGCATTAATTAAGGAGAGAGTTATGAAATACAATGTTGTATTGTTCATTATTGTTTTAATTTCATTGTTGTTCTCTGGCGAATTCAGTAGTCTTACAGATAATACCTGGACAAGAATTACAGACTCACCAGGAGATAGTTTAAAACGGGATGTACCTCCTGCACGAGGTTCAACCTGGGCATTTGATCCAAATTCAAAACAGTTTCTCCGCTATGGAGGATATACACCTACCTTTTCAAATGCTATGGATGCATTTGACCCTGTGACAAAAAAATGGGTTCGGTTGTTTGCGCATGATGAAAACTATCCCTCAACACGACCCGGCGGAGGATGCAGCTGGATGATCTCGTTTGACAGTACGCGTAACGTTTTTTGGCTTGCCGGCGGATGGACCACTGCGCTTACGGGCAGTACAGGAATATGGAAGTATGATCCTGTTGCCAAAACGTTCGCGAAAGCGGGAGATGCTCAGCCATGGAACACTTACTACGTTTTTGATCCAAAAAACAATGTAATTGTCTGTTCTCCAGTTGCGGGTTCAACAGGCGGTTATGCAGGAAACGTTACAAAGAAAACATATGTATTCAATCTTTCTTCTGAAAAATGGGAAATCAGGAATACTGATTCCTTACCACAGGGATACTATAGCGGAACACATCCGGCATTATATGACCCTTCAATCGGAAACGTTGTTGTATTTAAGGAGAGGGATGTTTGGACATACGATGCAGCAGTGAATCAATGGGGGAAAATGGTAACAACAGGCACTCCGCCGCTCTCTAAAATGGCTGCCTTTGCCTATGATCCGGTTAACCAGGTTATTGTGCGTTATGGAGGTTCTGATGGAAGACTGCATTCATCATACATTAAGGAGACATGGGTTTTTAAAAGTACAACAGGAGTATGGAATAAAATTGATTGCCCTTCCATTCCTGTAAATGCACTCGCAAAATCTGGCAGACCGCTGTTCTACCATCAGGCATTTTCCTATGATCCACTTCATAAGTGTCTGCTTTTAAATGATCCCGATCTTGGTGTTTGGGCTTTTAGATATAACCCTTTAAGTCCGGCAGGTACGACAGTTGTTGATGCAGAATCTCTGGTTGTAGGAAAAGCAGCTAAAAAGGCAGCTGCACCAGGCCCCGTTGATATTTTACGAACTTTTCCGTCACAACTTAATCATCGTCTTATTAATCTGGCCGATAACACGATATTATCAATTCCGGCAGGACAGGGTCCGGGCGATGAGATAAAATGGGATTACGATCCTGATTTAGGATTGTTAGTGAAGTATGGAGGATGCGGAAACAATACAAGTCCATATTGGGTTGGGTATGGAAATGATCTCATTGCCTTTGATCCGGGAACTGAAAGCTGGTTGACACGAAGAGTTGGAGATGCAAGTGGAATATCGCGTCCGGAAAACGGCTGTTCTCGATCGACCATATATGATACCAAAAGGAAAAAATGGTGGTTCTTTGCCAGTACAAGCGGAGAGCCCTATCCATGTCAGTCGCCGGATGTTGTGGGACCCTGGAGTTACGATTTTTCAAAGGATCTGTTTACCGATCACAAAGTTGTTCAAACAGTAAATCCAGGTCTTGGCACATGTATATCATACGATCCTGTTCATGATTTGGCCATTTATCCTGATAGCGCCAAAATAAGCATTTTTGATTTTACAACCATGAAATGGAGTACAAAAGCGATAACAGGAGGACCGGGGCGGATTAACACATACGGCAGTGTAATATGGGTTCCTACAATGAATGCATTTCTTACATTTAAGGGCGGAAAAACTTTAGCATACTATCCGGTAGATAACCGATGGGTTGATTTAGAGCCACAGATCTCTCCGCCTGAGCGTGATTGCAAAGCAGGTTTCGCATACGACAGTCAGAATGATATTGTTCTGCTGTTTGGCGGATATATCACCTGGAATTCCAATCCTCAGAATGATATGTGGGCATATCACCCATCAACAAATACCTGGGAGAAACTTAATCCGAATATGAATGGCATAACTATGGCGCCTCAGCTTGGTGTGCAGCAGACAGAATATGACAGCAGACACAATGTCTTTCTTATAGCAATAGAATGCGGTCGCGGCCTTTTTGCTTACCGCTATAAAGGTTCTTCTGTAACTGCAGAAAGAGCGGCAAAACAGAATGGAAACTTTAATCGTTTTTATGTTGCACCAAATCCATTTAATCCATCTACAAAAATCTCTTTCGGTACATTTGCAGATAATTCAACACCTTCTCAAGTGAAGATATTCAATGCTAATGGTCATCTTGTTAATTCTTCCATCCTTAGTCTAGGCAGCAGATCCTTTGTTTGGAATGGACGGGATAAGGAAGGTAATGTTGTTAGCGGAGGAGTCTATATTTTTAAAATCTATTCCGGGAAAAACATAAAAATACTGCGTGGATTATTGACGAAATAATTATTAGTTAACCGCAAAAGGAGTTCTTCATGAAACATTTGTTAAGAGTATTTCTTATCAGTGGTATTGTGTTAATTGGATCCGCAAATGCTGTGTTGTCTCTGCTGCCGATGAAATTGACAGTTCAGACCGGTGACACAATTGAATGTCCTGTTGTAACTAAAGACTGGATAAAAACGGATAATTCGGTAAGCATAACCTGTACCGGCTCGTTAAATGGTACAGTGAGTGGAATCGATAAGTTTTATACTTATGATTCATCATTCTTGAAATGTGATACCAGCATTCCAAGGAATTTACCAGGCATAAGATATATCCCTGCGGCCAGTTTCACAGGCCGTGACAGCTTTACGGTAAAAGTTTCTACCTCATCCGGAATCATAGAGACACAATATAAAGTGATGGTCACTCCACCGGAACCTGGCGCAATGACAATACTGCTTATTGTCAATTCAACGCTGCTTCCGTCGGTGACAACAGAAGTGAACCGGCTTAAGGCAGATTTACAGGATGAAGGATACATCGCAAAAATTAAATCATTTACTCCATCAACTTCACAGGTTGCCAATGTTGCCGCAAAGATTTTGTGGGACTCTCTGGTCAGTGAATATGATAATCCATCTCAAACAGTAGCTGGTGCGATTTTAATTGGCAATATGCCTATGGGTGCTTCGTATAGAAAAAGTGCAGCGTCATATATCGCTATGGAAAGTCATTTCTGGTGCATGTCAATGTGGCTTCCAAGCGTAGACAGTGACAGTTCAATTAATGGATTGCGTGTCGGTCAAGGAGGATATGCCAAAGTTGCCTATACAAAAAGTATGGCCAATCTTTGGGTTTCAAGAATTTCTGCAAATGTAGCGTCACTTGCACCTGAATCTATCCTTGTTAAAAGGATTCTGCAAAACAATCATGATTACAGGAAAGGGTTAAGCAGACTTCCGCGTACTGCATATGGAGCAAATATGCGTAGAATACCTGAGCTTGACTATAAAAAACTACAGAGCATCTGGCCCGATTTTAAAGTTAGAAACTACAAAGATTCCACCTCTCCTCTATACAAGGAGTTCAGAATCGGCGGAGAAGTTCTGGATCTGCACTGTGAAGGAAATACAACCTTTCTGGATGCATCAGCTGTCGTTCATAGCATAACAGATAATGTACTGTATCGCAGCAATATGGCTCTCCGTTTTGCTTTGATCAGTTCCTGTCATACTGGAGGTTCTAATAGTATAGTTAACAAGTTTCTTTACCCGAAAAACGGCCATTGTGTGTTGAGCATAGGATGTATTGACTATACGCAAAATGGCCAAAACAGCCTTGCAGATACTACCTATCATAAATTTATAATGAAAATGAATAAGATTCTTAGTCAGGGTGAACGTTTCGGGAGAGCCCGTATTCGAACTGGTGCAATGAATTGGGGCGCAGTATTTCATGGTGATTTATCACTGAAACCAAATATGACTTCGGCAAACATTCTGCCGCTTATTTCTGCTGTGCAGGCAACTTACAAAGGCGGAATGGCATGGGATTTTACAGTAAATGCTTCTGATGCAGACGGCAATATTACTGCATATGATTGGTATCCTGAAGGCTATGCAAATGGAAATGCAATTCCTAACGCAAGCAGCCCGACTGCTACAACTTTCTCGTATACTTTCGCTGCATCAAAATTATGCACGTTAAGAGTAGAAGCTGTAGACGAATGGAAAGGGAGAGACTTTTATGAAGTGGTTATAAAAACTGATTCAGGAGTTGTAAAAACACTTACCCCTCCAACTACAACTGTAGAAAACAGGGAATGCAAAACTGTTTCAGAATATGCCATGACTGTTTATCCAAATCCATTTAATCCAATTTGTGGTGTTTCTATTACTCTTCTGAAATCAGAGCACGCCAAAGTATCCGTTATAAATAGCCGAGGACAGCTGGTAGAAACCATAGTTAATGGAACTCTTGGAGCGGGACAGCACAAACAGATCTGGAATCCTGATGCAAAGCATACTGCAGCGGGTTTATACCTTATTCGAATGGAAGTTGCAGGCAAAACGATAGAGAGAAAAGCTGTTTTAGCAAGATAAAGATATTACGTTTTTCTTGATTTCATGTCAGCTCCCTGCTTATTTTGACAGAAGGAATGTTCTGTGTTTAACATCTAAATAACAAGGGAGCCCACATGTTGATGATAGCTGTTATTGCATTGTTGATCTGCGGCGGATATCTGATTGCTCTGAAAGTCAAGCCAACTACTGTACCAGGCCATTTTCGTAAAGCGGCTACCATTATATTCTTTGTTGCAATCGGATTTATTGTTAAGCCGTTTGACATTGTTCCGACAGGAAACAAAGGGCTGCTTTTTACCTTTGGTTCGATCAGCAATAACATAAAAGAACCGGGTCTTGTCTTCCGTCTTCCTTTTATTCAGGAAATTAAACTTATTACACTTAGGCCTATTCAACTTGATTATCGAGTAGATGTCGGGCCCAGCGGAGCGATAACAAAAGACAATCAGACAATAGGTGCTACAATTGTATTCTTTTATAAGTATAATGAGAATAGTCTGGTAGAAATGTATACAAAGTATGGCGAAGAAAAGATAAAGAGTATAGTAACAAAAACCGGACTGGAATCGTTCAAAATGGATATTGGAAATTATGACATTTTCAGTCTGCCGGTTAGACAGGAGGAAATAAGAAGAAACACTTTGGCCATGGTACGGGAGAAAATGGCCTCCTATCCGGTTGAAATTACTGAATTGAAAATTACCAATTATGACTGGTCGGATGAATTTGACCGTCAGATTTCTGAGACCATGCATAGAGCACAGCAGGTTAAACAGAAAGAGCAGGAATTGCTGATCACGGAACAGGAAGCTAGAAAGAAAGTTAAAACAGCAGAAGCTGATAAACAGGCATTGATTACAACTGCTGAAGGTGAAAAGGCGGCGGCACAATTAAGAGCTGATGCCAAAGCTCTTGAAGGCGATGGTATCAGGAAGTATAATGAAGCTGTTCAGAAAAATATGCAGTTGGAGATACAGATACGTAAACTTGAAATAGAAAAAATTAAAGCTGAAAAGTGGAATGGCCAATATGTTCCCACAAATAATTATGGTCCAATACCACTTAGTACGGGTAAAATACAGCCGGAATGAAGGAAAAATCGAGAAAAAGCAGAATTTTCCACATCATTATTAAGAAATTACACATAAAAAATAGGCTTTTTGCTAACTAGAAATTTCAAATAACGATATCTTTGCTGATATGAAAACAAAAATTTCAGTCAGCATATTAATAGTCGTTTTACTATTTAATCTTCAAATCGCCTGCCGTTCTTCAGATTCCGGAAAACCGGTAAGTCAGATTAATGATGAACGGCGGCAGACCGTTATTCTGGATATTGAGGGCGGGCGGGTAATTAATCCTCAAATGTGGAACCCCTTTCTTCCGGGGGTGAGAAAAGATCAGGGTTTTCATCAGTGTATGATAGAACCCCTTTTTATGCTCAATTTCCAAAGTGGTGAAATAGAACCCTGGTTAGCCCTTTCCATGATCCCTAATGATTCAATGACAGAGTGGCTTCTTAAATTGAGGCCCGGTGTCGCATGGAGTGACGGTGTTCCATTTACAGCGGAAGATATCACATACACGATCAATCTGTTAAAGGCGAATTCACCGATTCTCAGCTGGTCAGCTAAAGTATCTGAAACGGTTGATACTGTTATAAAGCAGGATTCATTAACTGTTCTTTTCAAATTAAAAAAGAGAGATCCGAGATTTAAACTTGATATGTGGTCCGTTCGTATGGCCAGCAGCTGTCCTATTCTGCCAGCACATATTTTCCGCGGTCAGGATATAATGAGTTTCAAAAATTATGATCCGGTTAGAGGGTGGCCGGTATTTACCGGTCCATATAAGCTGAAATCAGTTAGTCAGACGGAATTTATTTATGAGAGGAATAATGACTGGTGGGGGGCAAAAGCGGGATTCAAACCTCTTCCTAAACCGAGATGGCTGAAATGGGTCTGGTACGGTCCCGAGGAAACACGTACTGCGGCAATGGCTTCGCATAAACTGGATGCCATTGGGGACATCTCCCTCGGTGCCTTTCTTGCTTTAAAAAGAAAAAACCGTGATGTTATAGCTTGGCTTGAAGATTTTCCATACGCGAGCATTGATCCTTGTGTGCGCAACCTTGAGTTCAATTGTGCTAAGGCACCATGGAATGATAAGGATATGCGCTGGGCGGTAAACTATGCACTTGATCGCAACCTTATTATCAGTGTAGCATATGAAGGAACCTCATTTCCGGCAACAACCTTTTTCCCTCTTTATCCACCGATGGAAAAATATATCGGGATGGCGGCAAAAACTGATTATTATCAAACCTGTCCGCTTGTTTCATATGATCCCGAAAAGGCAAAAAAGATTATAGAATCAAAAGGATATCGATTAAATAAAAATGGCTATTATGAAAAGAATGGTGAAGAGTTGTCAATGACGCTGACAGCTCCGGAGAACAGTATAGAAATCATCAGGATAGCTCAGATCGTTGTTGAACAGCTTCAGAATATCGGGATAAATGCAACTTCCAGAGTGGAAGGATCTGGAGTGTATTACGAAAACTTTGCTTTCGGCCGGTTTGAAGGCTGTATCGGATGGTCAACCTGTGCATCTGTAAACGAACCGATATCATCGATGGATATTTTCAGCAGCCGCTGGATCGTGCCAGTGGAGAAGAGAGCGAATGCAAACGGGTGGCGCTGGAAAAATGATGAATACAGCAGACTTGTTGATGAAATGAAAACATTGCCGCTTAACGATCCTCGCAGTGATTCACTATATATAAAAGCAATATCAATCTGGCTTGAAGAGCTGCCGGTGATTCCGTTAACGCAGGCAAAAAAGCTTATACCATTTGATACTAAATACTGGAAGGGCTGGCCGACGGCGAAGAATAACTACTTTCAGCCGTTCAGCTGGTGGAATTCATCGCATAGAATAATCCATAACCTGGAGCCTGTCATACAATGAGAGGATTAACAAAAGAATACGTGCTTAGACGCGGAGGATTGTTTTTCTTGACAATCCTGATAAGCATGACCATTCTATTCATTATTCCGCGTCTTGCACCGGGAGATCCGGTTGCATCAATGGTGAGCAGGATGACTGCTCAGGGAGGATTTGTTGAGAACAGTGATCAGCTGATTGCCGCCTGGCGTGCAAAATTCGGTCTTGACAAACCTCTTATAGTTCAGTATCTGAGCTATCTGAAAAACATGGTAACATTGAATTTCGGATACTCACTGGCCTATTTTCCTGCGCCTGTTCACTCTATGGTTCGTGATGCTCTTCCATGGACTATAGGGCTGCTTTCCGTTGCCACCCTTATTTCCTTTATTACAGGCAATATTATCGGTGCATTTATGGCATGGAGAAAGACACCTGGTGTTCTGCGTGCACTATTGCCTTTTACACTCACCTTTACATCCATACCGCCGTTCATGCTCAGTATTCTCCTTCTTTACATTTTTTCATTCGGATTGAATTGGCTTCCTTTTTCCGGCGGTTATGATCTGTCAATTATGCCTGCGCTGTCTATACCATTTATTAAGAGCATAATTTCGCACAGTATCCTGCCTGCTCTGTCCATTGTTGTGTGCAGCATGGGTTCCTGGGCTCTTGGTATGCGCGGTATGATGATTACAACGGCAGGAGAGGATTATGTGACGCTTGCGGAGGCAAAAGGGCTCTCATCAGCACGTATATTTTTCCGCTATGAAATGAGAAATGCTATTCTTCCGCAGCTAACAGCTCTTGCGCTTTCATTGGGATCACTGGCAGGCGGTTCGGTAATTATCGAGTACATCTTCTCATATCCGGGAATAGGATATCTGATGTACACTGCTGTAACAAATAATGATTACACGCTGCTTCAGGGCATAATGTTTATGTTGACAACAAGCGTTTCGCTCGGAGTGTTGATCATAGATCTGCTTTATCCGGTAATCGACCCTAGAATCTCTTATCAGGGGAAATAACTATGATTAACAAATTTAAAAACTCACCCTGGTGCAACAGTAAACTCATTGCTGGCGGCGGATTGCTTTTGCTTATTGCGCTTCTCGGCATAATTGGTCCTCTGTTTTACAATATCAATTCAGCGAGAGTTGGCAGCTGTCCTCTCAATCTTCCACCGGCGTTTGTTTCAAATCCGGGACCTGATTTTCCCGCTTCATCAATCAGCCATCCGCTCGGAACAGAAAGCAGCGGCCGTGACATTATGGCATTGCTTATTGCCGGCCTGCCGAATACACTTCGGGTGGGGCTGTTCGCCGCAAGCATGGGAATAATAGCAGGAATTATTCTTGGGTTTATGGCCGGTTATCTCGGAGGATGGGTTGACAATGTTATCCGTACACTTGCAGACTCCTTCATGACAATTCCAAGACTTGCCGTTTTGATTGTCATATCAGCTTATGTAAAGCAGCTGACAATAGCCAACATGGCCTTTCTTCTGGCAATGTTTGCATGGATGCATCCGGCGCGAGTCTTACGCGGTCAGGTTTTAAGCATGCGTGAACGGGGATATGTACGTATTGCAAAACTGTCAAATGCCTCTTCATTCTCTATAATGTTCAAGGAGATAATGCCGAACCTTCTTCCCTTTCTTGCGGCAAGCTTTACAGGCGGAGTGTCAGCAACAATTCTGGCGGCAACAGGTCTTGAAGCTCTGGGTCTCGGCCCTTCACGGATTCCCACTCTTGGAATGACAATCTTTTATTCGATAAGAGCATCTGCAATTATTCGCGGAATGTGGTGGTGGTGGGGCTTTCCAATCCTTCTCCTTGTTCTGATATTCATCAGTCTCTTTCTTATTACTCTTGGGATGGATGAAGTAGCAAATCCGAAACTTAGAAAGAGCAGGTTAGCCTGATGGAAAATAAAACGGTTGTTCTGGATGTAAATGACTTGCGGGTACACTATCATACGCCGTCAGGCGATGTGAGAGCATGCAACGGTGTCTCTTTTAAAATGTATAGGGGCGAACTTTTAGGTATGGTCGGTGAGTCCGGTTGCGGAAAAACGACAACAGCAATGGCCCTTTTGAGACTTATTCAGACACCGGGACGCATTGTACATGGTTCAGCTCTTCTTGACAACACTGATATTCTGTCGCTTAGCGAAAAAGAATTGAAAAGCATACGTTGGAGAAAGATGGCTCTTATTCCTCAGGGGGCTATGAATTCTCTGAATCCGCTTATGAGAATTAATGAACAGATTGCTGATGCTATTATTACTCATGAGGGTAGACAGGATAAGGAAAAACTTAAAGAGAGAATTATTTCGCTTCTGAAATCTGTCGGGTTACCGGAGAGGGCATACTCATTATATCCGCATGAATTGAGCGGTGGAATGAAACAGCGCGTCTGCATTGCGATGGCAATAGCACTTCGTCCTCCCTTTATTGTTGCGGATGAGCCGACAAGTGCACTGGACGTAGTTGTTCAGCGTCTCATTGCGCAGACGTTGAAAGAGATTAAGGAAAAAATGGGTATTTCAATGTTGATTATCGGCCATGATATGGGACTTATGGCTCAGCTTGTAGATCGTATTGCAGTTATGTATGCCGGTAATATGGTCGAACTGGCACCGGTGCGTTCTATTTTTAAGGAACCTCTTCATCCATATACAAAACTGCTTATTGATTCTGTTCCGTCAATAAAGGAAAAGAAGGCTTTGAAACTGAACGAAGGGATGACTCACGATCTTCGTAACCCTCCTCCGGGATGTCTTTTTCATAACCGCTGTCCGAATGCAAAACCGGAATGCAGAGTGACAGTCCCGAAATTAAGGGAGATAAAACCGGGCCATTTTGCAGCATGCAACAGTTTCGGCTGTGAAGGAGGTGCGAAGTGACACAAACAGCAATGCTTGATATTTGTGATGTGACAAAGAATTATTATCAGGGGATAGGCAAGGGTAAGTGCACCTCGGTTCTGAAAAACATATCACTGTCGATTCCGGAAAAACCGGCAAAAATCATTGCGGTGGCGGGAGAGAGCGGAAGCGGGAAAACTACACTTGCGAACGTTGTTCTGGGCTTTACAAAACAGACAACAGGAAGTGTGAAATTCCGCGGTCGTGAGGTTTCATCATTAAACAGACAGGAGCTTGCTGAATACAGAAGAAAGGTTCAGGCGGTATTTCAGGATCCCTATGAGTCTTATAACCCTTTTTACAAGGTGCGCCATATTTTTGACATGGCAATCAAAAATTTCAATCTTACGAAAGACAAATATGAAGCAGAGCAGCTTATAGAGAATTCTTTGAATGTTGTTGGTATAAGAGGGGGCGAAGTTCTTGAAAAGTATCCGCATCAGCTGTCTGGCGGGCAGCGTCAGCGAATGATGATTGCGCGGGCGTACATGCTGAAGCCGGATCTAATCGTTGCAGATGAGCCGGTTTCTATGGTCGATGCGTCGTTACGCGCGATTATTCTTGATGCCATGCAGCGCCTGCGTGATGAACATAATATTTCGTTCCTTTACATAACACACGATCTCAGCACAGCGTATCAGATCTGTGATGATATGGTTGTTCTGTATCATGGTGAGATTGTAGAAAAGGGATCTGCAGTGGACATCATCGAAAGACCTAACCATCCTTATGTAAAACAGCTGATAGCTTCAATTCCAGTTCCTGATCCTGATATACAGTGGGACTCCACCTTAACAATAAGTGAATAACAAAAAGAGAGCAGAACAATGAACACACCAAGAATCGGATGCAACACACTTGAAACTGACAGCATAGCAAGAAAAACAGCAGGCTGGTCCTTTACTATGGACAAGCTGAAAAAGAGCATCGACATAATTGCTGAGGCGGGCTACACAGATGTTGAATATTCACACATACACCATCTTACAGTTAAAGAGGGATTTGAATTGGGGCAGTATACAATTAGTAAAGGACTCAATAACTGGTCCTGTCATGCGGCTGGTCCCAAAGGGCACAGTGTTGATACAGTAGAGGGGTCGATAGCAGCTAACATTCACTGTATAGACGTTGCTGCAGCAATTGGCGCAAAAGTCAATGTCCTGCACATATGGAATTTCAGTCACACTGACGCATGCAGGGTCTTGGAAAAGATTGTGCCGTATGCTGAGGCAAATAGAATTGATATTGCTCTTGAGAATTTTGATACTTTGAAAAACATGGAATTTATAATGGGACTTGTGAACAGTTTTGATTCCCCAAATCTTGGGATCAATGTTGATACAGGTCATGCAAACATTGGCGATCTTGGTGCTGGAAGGGCGCTTCGAATGGCTGGTAAGAAACTACTGACAACACATATTCATGATAATTTCGGAAAAATAGATGACCATATGCCCCCTGGAACAGGTAATATAGACTGGGCGGATGTGTTCAAGGCGTTTGAAGAAATCGGTTATAAACGGACATTTATGGTGGAATTAACTGATTCATTAACAGCAGCACGTGAGCATGATCTGCTGAATGAGATAGAAAAAGGGCTTCAGAATCTGAGGAAAATGTGTTTAAAAGTGTAATATTTTAGTTAAAAATGTAAATCAATACTGCCGTGCCATTATTTTACCAAAAAAACAGCTAAAGCAATAGGCATCATTATTGCATATTTATATTAGTAGTATCTTTTTAAAAAAAAAAAAGGGGTAAATATGCTGAATAAGAGTTTGCTGTGTTTAATTCTATCTGTAATTAGCATTTCATCATTTGCGGCAGTATCTCCAACTCTCCGAAAGACAGGCGTGTCAGAATGGGAGATTGCCTTTAAAATGGATCGTTTTACAGATGTTGCTGTATCGATTGTAAACATTAAGGATTCAACAGTAGTCCGGCATATTGGAGCAGGAGTCCTTGGTCCTAAAGCTCCCACCCCTTTTGTAAAGGACTCTTTAAATCAGGTTATTGTATGGGATGGAAAGGATAACTTTGGAAAAACAGTAACAATTCCTGACGCAGATCTGCGTGTACGTGTAAGAGCCGGTTTGAGTGTTTCTCTGGATGCACTTGTCGGTGATAATCCTTACGCCTTTTACTACAATTCAGCGATTTCAGGTATTGTGACAGGAAAAGATGGGTCAATTTTTATCTGCGGTATGCCCGAGTACGTTCACAATGAACATTATACCGAAATCAGCGGTGACTACAAAGTTGTAAGACAGTATGACAAAGAAGGTAATTATTTGAGAACAGTTTTTCCTTTTCCTTCCAATCTGCCGGCATCTGACGTTGCCGGATGGGGGGTAATAAATAAAAATGACGGCAGCTATTCTCCTTATTACCAGTGGACGTCCATTCCCGCTTTTTCAAAAACTAATCTCGGTCCCCATCCGGTCGGCAGCCGATTACTTGGAGTTGATGATAACGGCAGATTGATTTTTGGAAGGCAGAACAGATCTCTTTGGTTGTATGACAGTATTTTTTCCTTTGGTCCTGATGGACGGCTTCCTGTACTCCAGAATACATATTATGGGAAAAGGTGGTCAGAAGCTGTAGACGCTTCCGGCAGGGTGTATGTGTGCGATACAACAAATAACTGCATTAATGTTTACAGTGCAGCAAATGCTCTTATTGGTACGATACCTGTTACGCGTCCGGATATGGTTGCAGTAAGTAAAAAAACGGGAAATGTTTATATGACAGGAAAAGTTCTTACCGGAACCAGTTTCGCAATGTGGCTCTATAAGTTTGCACCTTACGACAATGGAGCGGCGAAAGTTTGTTCTGTAAGCATTGGCTATACTATCAGTACATCTACGTCAGGAAATTATGGGAAGTTAACAATGAGAACCTCGCTTACGGTTAATGATTCCAATAGTAATCCCTGGGTTTGGGTGGGTGGAGGAAATACCATAACCGTTCTGGCATATGAAGATGCAGGCACCTCTTTTGTTGTAAAGAAGAATTTTTTCCAGGAAAGCCAAAATCGTCCGAATGCACATGTTCGCATAGCCGTTGACAGAAGAAATGAAACCGTTTATCTCTCCGACAACACTCTTCCTGGCACCATTCATAAAATTGAAAATTGGTCAAATCCAAAAATTGTCCGCTGCTCAACCTCTACAGGCCAGGCTATGACAGGTTGGGATGTTGTCATAAGTCCTGACAACATGCTCTATGTGCCTCAAAACAGAACAGGAGGTGACTGGGGACCATATGTAAGAAGGTTTACTCTTGATCATAAACATTCTCCGGTGAATTACAGTAATATTCCGGTAAATTCTACTGACTATTATAATGCATTTTACAGGAACTCCTTTATTCGTCGAGGCGAAGCAGCCGCCAACGGTTTTTCTGATTATAGGGGATTCACAGTAGGATACGACGGAAGAGTAGCGCTGATAAGGAATGGCTTGATTGACAGAGTGGGCATTCCTGCAGGCGCCAGTTATGCAGGTGGAGCAAAATGCTATCATGCAACTGTCTTTGACGGAGATACAGCAATCACAGATACATCAAACTGCGGGAAAATTCAGGTTGCACCCATTTGGTTTTCTCTGGGCGATCCTGGTGGTGCAAAAAGAGGATCATGCGGCGGAATTAAATTTGACATTCACGGTAATCTCTATATAGGTTCCCTTACAAGAACAACAGATCAGCAAATACCCAATTATTTCACATCAAACAAAGCTTATACCTACACCGTAGGCTCTGTCATCCGCTACGGGAAAAGTGATTCAGGAGCAGTTGTAAATTCTATTAACAGTCTTGCACCTGCAGTTGCAACAACTGGAAATGCCAAAGTGTATTCCTCTGCCGGTATAGGCCCTTTCAGCTGTGACCCCGGAACATCAAGCCATTGTGTATGCGGTAGCCCAAGATTTGACGTCGATCCATATGGGCGCCTCTTCCTTCCCAATGCTGTTGCAAACCATGTTTCGATAGTTGACAATAATGACAACCTGCTGCTCCAGTTCGGAAAATATGGAAATGTTGATTCCAGAGGCGGTTTATCAGGTCCGGGCGTGCCGATAGCTACGCCTGAAATTCCATTGGGATTTCCTGTAAGTGTTGCCGCAAGCGAGGACTATGTCTATGTTGCCGATATGGCAAATGGCAGAGTTGTAAGGGTAAAAATGAATTATGCTGAAGATAACCTTCCGAACCTTACAAATCAGCATGTTGGAGCAATGGACATTTCAGATAAAAATGTAATCCATTGTAACTTTACAACGAGTCCTGTACCATTTTCAGCAAATTCATCAATAACCTTCTCTTTATCAGCAAAAGCCCGAGCCCTGCTTGAAGTGTATGATGTTAGAGGCACACTGATTAAAAAGATTACTGATTCAGAATACGGCAGGGGTGTATACAATTTTAAATGGAATGGCAGTGATTCAAAGGGTCGTTCTGTTGCTGCTGGAATTTATCTGTTTAAACTTACTTTGCCCAATCGTGTGATGATTAATAGAACAATATTGGCAAGATAGGGGTAAAATTAGAAAATAATAGTGAATTTACACATCCTTTAAATATTTCGCCATAATAGTAAGAAAATTGCACATCGTGCATAGGCTTTTTGCTCACGTTTTTCTTCTGTTGACCATAAATATTGGGTATGGTAAATAGAGTAGAAATTCGAAAAAAGGAAAAGGCCAAAATGTATATCGAAAAATTATCTCATTTTAGAACAGTGTTCTCTGTGCTTTTTTTTGCTGGAAGTCTAAATGCTGTTCAACTTCCAGCATGGGTACCCGATTCTGTAGGTGAAGCGGGATTTATTCCTATGACAAACAAACTTGACGATGTAGATACTATAGGAACCTGGTCGGGTGCCGGACCTTCAAATTTTGCAGATTATTCCGGCGGCTGTTATAACTCATACTACGGACCTCTAGGAGCACACATCATTCATGGCGGAGGTCATGCAGGTTCCAACGATAATTCAGTTTTCATAGCAAATTATAACACATTGGCTTTTGAGCGCGTAGGAAATCCGACAGGACTCGCATCATCTCAGGCCTATAATGATCAGATACGTTATGGTGGTTTTACGGATGATATCAGTAATCCTCGTGAAATTGCAGACAATGTTCCTGGATCAGCACATACATATGACTGTCTGTTGACTTTACCACCTGCTGTATGCGGTGATTCTCTTGGTGCTTTGATTCGGCCAGTTGCCGGTGCAATCGGTACAGAAGTTTCCAGGGTAACAGGATGGAGTCATGTATTTACATTCAGTGATCGTAAATGGCATCGCTGGTCGACCAATTACGCTAAAAGCTGGAATCCTGGCGGAACTTGTGCTTATGATACTAAACGGGGTAAAATCTGGCCGATTTCAGGCGAAAATATGACCTATAGAGCCTGTCTTGATTTATCGACACGCACTTTCACAAATATATGGGGTCACCGCGGAATGAATTCATATCCAGATATGGTTTACTCAACATATCATGTATTAAGAGATATCATTGTGATTGCTACAAATGGAAATGGTGATTCTACAGTTAAGATGTTTTGGTTCAAGGCGGATTCAACAGGGGGTGAGAGGACACCGGTCACCTTCAGCACAGGCTCTCTTCCGCACGCAAGCTGGGGAAGGGGTTCTATTGTATATGTACCTGAATTGCAGAAACTGATCTATTGGACACAGACTAGAATTGATTCTTATTATGTCATTGATGTGCCGGAAAATCCTGCTTCCGCATGGTCATATGTTGTAAAGCCGATTTTCGGTGCAGCAAAACCTTCAACACTTAATCCTGTTCCACGAGGTTCAACCTATCACAGGATGGATTATTCCCCGCAGCTTAAATCGCTGGTCTGGGTTACAGGAACTGGAGGTTCAACAACAAGTTTCGGCGGACGGGTTGTCTGTATACGTGTAGTCGGATCAACTCCTGTTAAAAATGAACGTGCAGTAAAAACAGTAAAAAAGGCTATTCAGGTATCACCATATCCTGCCAACGGATGGGTAAATATTCATATAGCAGGTATTTCAGCAGAGGAACATCTTGAGATATATAATCCTGCTGGTGTTCTTGTTACACGTCTTGCAGGTGAAACGAATAAAGAAAATGGGGTGACCTTCTTTTGGCAAACAGGAGCGACCTTACCAGGCATATATTTGGCTAAGTGTCGTCTTGGAAATCAGATTATCAGTCGTAAAATACTGCTTGTTAGATAATATTTAACAGGTTATATATAACAGAGTAGGTACTTATGAAAACTTTTACAAAAACAATAATAGGTTTCCTGCTTATTTCAGCTGCGTCGGTATTATGTCAGCCCATTTCTTGGGTAAAAACTCCCTCCTTGACCAAAATGAATGACACGCTTTGGAAAATAGATTTTGAGCTGAATAAATATACCGATGTAGAAGTGTCTATAGTAAATCTTTCGGATTCAACTATTATCCGTCATCTTGCCGCAGGTGTTTTGGGAACGAATCCTCCTCTTCCGTTTATGGCAAATTCACTTTTCCAGACTCTTTACTGGAATGGAAAGGCAGATTACGGCAAGACCCATAACGTCCCCTCTTCTAATCTTGCAGTTCGTGTAAGGGCAGGAATGACAGTAAAGCTTAATAAAATGGTAGGTAATGACCCTTACACATTCAGAATTCCAGACTCATATGTTAACTGGTGGTATCATAGAGGTATGTTAAGTGATACAAACGGTTATGTTTACATGTATGGATCTGCTACAAACTCCGGCGGGTTGACAGTACGCTGCTTTGATAAAAATGGAAATTATGTACGAACAGTTTTTCCCTTTCCTGCAAATCTTCCATCAGGTGATGTAAGCGGCTACGGAATCAATTATCTTAACGGCGGAAAATTTGCACCAAAAAATGGTGCGAGCCGCTCTGTGTTTCAACTTACCCCTTCCATCGTAGGCGGAGTTCCTTTTCATCATACATATCCGGGCGGTGACGGCATACCGGCTATGGTCAGCATTGAGGATAACAGCAAACTCTGTTTCATCGGTGCCTTTAACAAATGGGAGACCATTGACAAAGATGGCAAAAAGGGCGGTACACCTGTTCAGTATCCATTTATTACACAACCTACATTGCCGGCCTCTCCGGGGACAAATATGCAGGATAGATATTTCATAACACTTTCGCCTGACAAACAAAGCTATTATGTAAGCGGTATATGGGAAAAGAAATCGGGAATTCCAGTTGACACAGGTTTCTGGAGAGATGGTCAGGTTTACAAGGTTAACCGGACTACCGGTATTGCCTCCTCATTTATCAAGTTTGACACTATCTCAACAAATACAACAGTAAGAAATTCTGTTATAGGCAGCGGAGAGTCCTCTATTCATGGTTTGGCATGTGATGATTCCGGCCATCTATTTATAGCCGACAGACTTCATGGGCGAATTGGTGTTTATGATACAGCAGGTGTATACATTGACGGAATTTCTATAAAGAATGCTGATCAGGTATATATTAAACCAAATTCCACTATTGTCTATGTGGTTACACGGCAGAAAATAGGCTGGTATACCGGACAGATTAAACTTTTCAAATTCAATACATGGAGGAACCCTTCCTCTCCGGTCTGCTCAGTTCTTGTTTCAACAGATGTTGATGCAGCCGCTTCTGTCGCTTATTTGAGCTATGCTTCAGATGGAAAAGGAGAGGACAGAATCTGGGTTTCACATCTCTCGATGAGAGATTGTGCAAGGATATATAAAGATGAAGGCGCCTCGTTTACACTTATTAAAGGACTTTCTGCGAACAGTAAGAATTTCATGTGTGCTTTCGACAGACTTTCTGTGAACCGTAATGGTGATGACGTTTATGTAAACGACGCATCAGCAAATCTTGGGAAAATTACGGATTGGACAAATCCGGCTCTTGTAAGATGTTCAACATCAGCTAAAAAGCCGTTATCTGTAATTGATGTTGCAGTCAGCCATGATGGGCAGCTTTACGTTATGGATAAGGGGGATTTAGGGGGTCCGATACGGCGTTACACAATGGATAAATACCATGCGCCGCTTAACTGGTCCAACACAGACAGCAATATTATTGTCGGTGCAACCAGCAGATGGGGAGCACATGCAGGATTCGGCGGAATGGCTATTGCACCCAACAAGAAACTTGCTACATTGGCGAACATGACAGGAGGGGGCTATTGCGGTATTGTGGCTGATTCGGGAAGGGCTCCGGCAAAAAACGTCAACGGATACTATATACCCAGTGATGTTGAAGATACTCTTGTTTACAAGCTGTCAACCATGACAATTGGCAGTCCGAAATTTGACATGGATGGAAATTTTTATATCGGCGCTTCTACGCGGTCAAAGGATCATGTACGCACACAGGGGTTTGAAAATGATAATGCATACAGAAACAGTGTAGGCAGCATCTTTAAATTTGCAGCGGGGACAAGAGCTGGAATAATACAAACGCGTGGGGGATGCTGCTCGCTTGACACTTTGCCTGAATTGAATTCGCGCGGATATGAAAAAATCTATTTAACCGGCCTTGCCCCTTTCAGTTCATATGAATACTGCAACTGCCGCACACCCAGATTTGATGTTGATAACTATAAGCGTCTTATCGTTCCCAATGCGATAACACAAAAAGTTGCGGTAGTTGACAATAACGGAAATGAAATCGTAAATTTCGGTGAATATGGAAACTATGATTCACAGGGCGAAGGAAGTCTGGTTCCAACTCCGGCAATCCCCCTTTGCTGGCCTACCGGTGCTGTTGCTTCAGACAATTTCATCTACATTACGGATTTTGGTAATAATAGACTGGTTCGGGTTGAGATGAAGTATGAACTAGAAAACATTAAACTGCCCTATATTGCCGCTGAAGATGGATCGAAAAAAGGCTCCTTTACCCTTTCATCATCACCAGATCCATTCAATCCTGTTAGCAGCATAACGGCCTCTATACCGTCCGATGGATTTACAAAACTAATGGTGTACAGTGCAGATGGAAGACTTATCAGAACAATAGCGGCAGCAAATCTAAAAGCAGGAACACATAAATTTATGTGGAATGGAAAGGATAATCAGGGATCATCTGTTGCAACAGGCGTTTACGTTTATATACTTACTGTAAACAATAAGAAAGCCGTACGAAAGACCGTTTTATCAAGATAAAAGAATCAGTACCCTTTTCGATAATCTTTGGCACATATGCCTTGCTTTTTAAGATATATATGCAAACTTATTCTGCTTACTCCCATCTCTGAAGCAACAGAAGTTACTTTACCGCCATGTTTTTTGAGCAGGGCTACCACTTTTGCCGGCTTGGTTTGAGAAAGAGAAAAAGGGCCCCACGGTTTACGCTTGCGCCGTTTTATAGCAGTTCCATCTTCGTGTCCAAAACGAATCAGATCCGGTGTAATCGTATCACCCTCAGCAAAAACTACGGCTCGTTCGATAACATTTTTAAGTTCACGTACATTGCCCGGCCAATTATGATTTTGAAGCTTTAAAGCAGCTTCGGGTGAAATCACACACGTACTCTTATTGTCTACATGTGCAAACTGAGCAAGAAAATACTGACTCAATTCGTTTATATCCGACAATCGTTCACGTAACGGAGGTATTTTCAGAGTAATTACATTTATGCGGTAAAAAAGGTCATTTCTGAATGTGCCTGTTTGTGTCATTTCGCCAAGACTTTTGTTTGATGCAAGAAGACAGCGTACATTAACCTGAATAGCTTTGTCCCCGCCGACGCGTACAATTGAATAATCATTGAAAAAGCGAAGAAGCTTGGCTTGAACATCAAGAGGTAGATTGCTGACTTCATCAAGGAACAGAGTACCTCCATCTGCACGTTCAAACATGCCGATACTTCTTGCAACAGCACCGGTAAACGCCCCCTTTTCATGGCCGAATAGTTGACTTTCAATCAAAGTACCGGGAATAGTAGAACAGTCAACTTTAATAAAGGGGCCATTTTTACGTGAACTGTGTCGATGAATATAATGAGCAAAAACCTCCTTACCCACTCCTGTTTCACCTTCAATCAGTACTATCGCTTCAGACAAAGCAACATTGCGGGCAGTCTCTCTTAAAGCTACAAATGCATCGGAAGAGCCCTTAGGATCATCTTCTCCCGACTGATATTTTTTTAACAGAGATCCTAAAACTTTTGTCTGCTTCTCTAGAACCTGTCTATTTGTGTCCATTACTTTTATGGCTGATTGAAGCATGGTAGTATTCAAAAGTTGATAGCCGGCCATAAGATGAGGTTGCGGTTGATTAAGGGCATTACTGTAAAATCTGCTTATAAGATAGAAGACACCAGGCTTTGATTTAAGTTCAGCGACATGCTGCACAGAATTTAATTGTATATTGGTTCCGCTCTTGACTTTTATTGAAGCATTAAAAATACGACAGCAACTGCCGGATCTAACGGCGAAAGCGACAAATGCAGTTTTATATGCTATAAATTCATCATCAAAAAAAGAAAGTACTCTTGAATTGTTTATATACAAATAAATACTGCGACCAACTTTAGATAACGTTAATGTTTGAAGCATCCCTTCAGTAAAGCCTAACGGTGATTTAGTTTGCTGAATATTAAATCCGTAACGCTTTAAAACAAGAGAGCCTGTTTCAAAATAGTGGCCAGCCATATATCCATTAAGATCGGGCTCAGTTTCTCCGTAGGTCTTTTCGCCAAGAGTAAGGTAAGGGCCGCTTCCTTTGACAACTGTATATGTAACAGAAAAAATAAAATCCTCTTTTTCGGTATCAATGACAACAGGAAAACGGAGATAACTTGCTTTGTCTGAAGCGGCGGTTATTGTGAGTGCACCATCAATATTTTCTTTTGAATAGTCCTCGTCTAACAAAGTAGTATACCCGTTCTGATCTTCTATTTTAAATGGTGATAAGTTATTCTTCTGATACTCCAAAGGAGAAGGAGAAAGCAGATCCTGCAAAGGCTTTCCAAGTATTTTTTCGGGCGAAATGTTATTATCAAGCAGCAGATTAGCCATTTTTAAAGTTGAAATATCGATGGTTTCGTTTTCATTGTTTACAATAAAAAATCCATTACCGCTGCCCATTTGAATAAACGGAAAAAGTTCACGGATGGTTATTCTAGCTACGTAAAGACCATCTCCAATGTGTTTTGTCCAAAGATAGTGCATAGGTACAATTGAGAAAATGGCGTCAAAATAATAACCATACCTGCCATTTGAAATTCCCGGCAGCAGAACCGGTTCATGAGAATGAGTAGTTTTTTGTAGCCTTGTAAGATCGAAAAAGGGGGCAAGTGTTCTTTGAGAATTCACCTCTGTATACAATGGGGGTGGAGCAAAAACAGGATTTGTCAGGATTTCTTTGACGTTTCCATTAATATCATGAAGCAGAATAGTATTTCTGAAATCAGTAATTCCATTAAGAAGGGCATTTAATATTTCGTCAGTTTTCAGGTGTGATAGGTTCATAAAGTGTTTTAAAGTGTATAATAATAGATAATATTGTTACTCAATAAATATCAA
>JAEUSG010000556.1 GCA_016788315.1 Fibrobacterota bacterium
CATACGGGCGTAAACAAATGGATTTTTTCCAGCTTTGAGCAGTATTCTGTTCAACAGTCTGAATACGGTTCGCAGACCTTTCACCGTTTTATGCGCTCTTTTCTTCTTCCGCTTTTGTCAGCTCAGCCTGTTTTGCATCAATTTTCTTGAGAATGCTTTTTATTACGCTGTCTTCGAGCGGGGATGAAGCTTCATTCCTGATTTTATAGAATCGTGCTCCGAGATCGGCCATCAGTTCGTGGATATCTTTTTTGATTGTGTATATTTTAAACCGTTTCTTACCTTCTGCTGTAAGCTCTCCGGCCTTTTTTGCGGCAACATCGGCGCCGGTCAGAACTACTTCAACGCCATCCTTGATTCCCTTTGAGATATCCTGTTTGATGCTTTTCCAATCCATATAAATGCCCCCGATATTAAAGGTAATGCAGATATTATTGACGACGGATCATGAATTTTCGATCCGTTAATAAAAGACATATTTGGCTAAGTTCATCTTTATCGAAATGATTTATCGCCCAATTGACCTTATCAATGATAGCATTACTGTTAGAATGCGATAACGCAACAATGATTATTCCGAAATGGGAAGGGTAAAGTTTGGGAATTGTATGGAAAAAGTCCAAGTCTGTTGTAAGGAAGATCGCCTTTTTATCCAAGGAAAGTTTAAAGATGATTTCATCAGAGCAGCCTTCATTTGTTGTACCTCTTACATCATATACAACATGTCCGGCGGAACTTAGAATCTTCTCCATCGACTTGGGAAAATTTTCGTCCAGGAAAAATGTCATTATGCCATAACCTCATAAGGCATAGACTCAAAATTTGCCAGTTCACTTCCAAATGACAAAGCAGCATGGATATCGTCGATAGTGACATTTGGGTAGTTCGCTAAGATCTGATCGTATGTCATTCCAACAGCTAAATCTGCGAGAATGTTACTAACTAGAACACGCGTATTAGCAATTACTGGTTTACCGTGACATACTGATGGATTTATGCTGATTCTTGAATTATTCATATATATTTCCTTTCGTCTGGATACAGTATCTAAGATAATCACTTTAACGATGTATGCCAAGATAGATAGTAAATTGTGTTCAGACTGCAGCTGTATCAAGATCTTTTAGAAGATCTTCCGGTGCTTCAAGGCCAACTGATAGGCGGAGCCAGTCGTCGGTTATGCCAAGAGCGGCTCTTTCGGCGGCAGGAATTGCAGCATGAGACATTTTAGCGGGCCATGAAAGGATGGATTCAACGCCTCCAAGACTTACTGCAACTGCCATTAGCTTAACATTTTTGATAATGCGGTCAAGTGTTGCCATAGAATCGACTCTAAAAGAGAGAACTGCACCGAAACCTGATGAATAGCTCTTCAGCAGTTCATGTCCCTCATGCGAAACAAGACCTGGATATCGGACCTCTGCAATATATTTTCTTTTTGTCAGTTCTTCAGCAATAATGCGCGCGGATTGCTCCTCTGCATTCAGTCTTGCTGAAAGAGTTTTTATCCCGCGTATGAGTGTCCATGAATTTTCAGGACTAAGTACTGCACCAAAACCATTTTGAACAAAATAAATTTTAGATGCCACCTCTTTATTCGCAGCAGTTGCGATTCCTGCAATAAGATCGCTGTGGCCACCGAGGAATTTTGTTGCGCTGTGAACAACAACATCAGCACCATGTTCAATGGGTCGAAAGAGGAGAGGAGTAAGAAAGGTGTTATCGAAAACCGTGTAAATGCCTCTCGATTTAGCAAGAGCGATTACAGCCTTTATATCGGTCACCTGCATTAATGGGTTCGATGGAGTTTCAATAAGAATGACTTTAGTTTCAGGCCTTATTGCCGCTTTTACAGACTCAACTGAACGGAAATCTGCGAAGGAATGGTTAACTGCAAATTTTTTCAGAAATTGTGTAATAAATCTGTGTGTACCGCCGTAAAGATGGAGCGGTGCAACAAGATGGTCACCGGCGGACAATAGACCGGTTAAGACAGAGCCGATTGCTGCCATACCGGAAGCAAATGCAAATGCAGAATGGCCTCTTTCAAGCGCTGCTACATATTCCTCTAGAGAAGCCCGTGTTGGATTACCGGATCTGCTGTAATCATATGCCTGTCTTTTAGAAGGATCTTTTTGGTTATATGTAGACGCAGAAAATATTGGTACGCTTAACGCTCCCGTTTCTGCATCGCCTTTTGCACCGCCATGCAGCAGTTCAGATTTGAAATCCAATATCGGCTCCTATTGCTCTGTTAAGATCTGCTATTAAATCGTCAATATCTTCTATTCCTACCGAAACTCTTAGGAGGTCTTCAGTTACGCCTACTGAACGCCTCACATCCTCTGGAATGTCTGCATGAGTCTGAGTCCATGGATATGTTACCAGCGACTCAACGCCACCGAGACTTTCTGCAAAGGAGAAGAGACCGAATGAAGATAATATTTGCGGTATCCTTTCCGCCTTTGTTACGCGGAATGAGAGCAGTGCACCTGAACCAGGATAGAGAACCTCTTTAACATGGGGATGTTTCTTGAGGTTCTCAGCAATTATTCGGGCATTACTTTGAGATCTTTCTATACGCAACCCAAGTGTTTTTAAACCTCGTATCACAAGCCATGAATCCATAGGTCCAAGTATTGCACCTGATGCATTTTGAATCCAGTTAATCTTATCCGAAAGCTCTTTGGTTGCAGAAATCACAAAACCACAGACAACATCGTTATGACCTGACAGAAATTTTGTACCGCTGTGAACAACAATATCAGCCCCCAATGTGATCGGTTTCTGTAAAACAGGACTCATAAGAGTATTGTCTACGATAAGTAAAGAGCCGATCTCCTTTGCCCCTTTTGCTATAGCACGGATATCTGCAATTTTCATCAAAGGGTTTGTCGGTGATTCAATAAAAAGTGCTTTGCATCCAATCAGCTTAGCCTTTGTAAGAAATTTTTCTGAATCAGAGGCATCTGCATAGTGACATATTACACCATAACGCGAAAAGTATGCAGTAAAAAGCCTATATGTTCCGCCATAGAGGTCATCTGACAAAAGTATGGAATCTCCAGAGCTTAAAAGACCGGCAACTGCAGTGATTGCAGCCATACCTGAGGAGAATGCAGCAGCGCCGTATCCTTCTTCAAGTTCGGCTATTGTTCTTTCCAATA
>JAEUSG010000578.1 GCA_016788315.1 Fibrobacterota bacterium
AAACTTTTACGCACAAGCAAACCTTGATGTGTAAATGTTTTTATACAGTTAGTGATTTTGTATCAAGACCTATCTAATTAAGTTTCAATAACTTAAATCTTATTTTCACAAATCACATAAACGGGCATCTTTATCGCTTCATTGTAAACGAAACAATTTACAAGGAGCAGAAGATGAAAACATTATTTTTGGTGCTGCTAATCACCTCATCACTTTTAGCATGCGGTGGCTATCCTGAAAGATTCTTCTCATTTGGCCCCATATGTCATTGGAATTTCGGTGATGAGACTCGTTTTTCTGTAGGTATTGAGGTGTCGTATTGGCGAATGGATGGTTTTAGTGACAATTACGAAATCATTCCAATTGGTTTCGACATAGGCATTGATTACCAGCCATACGATAAAATTACCCGCGTATATACTGAAGTACAGGCTAGTTTGATATATGGCGGATTTTCAGCTGGCCCCGGCATTGAGTTCGGCGAAGTAACAACGACCCCTTTTGTCCAAGGTTCTCTTTGGGCAGGTCTATTTGGCTACGCGGATCTACGCGTAAGAAAAACAACAGATAATACATACATTTGTCCTGGACTGATGGTAAAATGCCCATTTCTGGTTGAGTAATACTTATTTTTTATATATGAATGATACAATTTACATAGACGAAGCGATTCCACAATGGAAGGGCAATTTCCACACTCATACAACTCTTTCCGACGGACGCGAAACACCCGAGAAGGTTATCACTCTTTACAAAAACGCAGGATATAACTTTCTTGCCCTCAGCGATCATGAACTTTACTTTGATACAGATTCCTTCGATTCAAAAAACTTCATTATGCTTGGCGGTATAGAATGCGCAATTGACGCATACCCTGATAACAAATGGCCAATTGGCAAAGATCGTTTCACGATACACCTTCACGGTATTTACGACCACTCTATTGATCATAAGGGCGCCCGTCTCTCCCATCTCCAGAAAATTGAACGAAGGATAGATACCGGAATTGACTCCTGGCAGGAACAAATCGACTATATGCGCAAAAACAATCTGATTGTCTTCCTGAATCATCCACGCTGGTCGCGGATAAGACCCGAATACATGCTTTCAATGAACGGCCAAATCGCAACTGAAGTTTACAATTACGGCTGTGCTGTTGCTGAATGCACCGGCGAAAGCGAATACGAATGGGACTATGCCCTTCGTAATGGGAAAAAACTGTTCTGTGTAGCAACCGACGATTCTCACTGGTACTCTCCTGAAAAGATGCAGGCATTGGGCGGATTTACAATGGTTCAGAGCACCTCTCTCGACAAAGCTTCTATCTGCTCCGCAATAAAAAAAGGCGATATGTATGCTTCATCAGGACCTGTCATCAAAGATATGCGCATACAAGAGGGCAAACTCTTAATGAAATTTTCTCCCGCCAGTTATGTAAACATTATTTCATATGACAGCTACGTACCTGTTTTCCGCTCCATAGATGGTTCACCAATTGAGTCCATGGAATGGCCTATAAACAGCAACGGGATAAAATTTATCAGAGCAGAAATTATTGGACTTGACGGTAAGAAGGCGTGGAGCCAGCCAATTTACTTCTAATACATTATGCCAAAAATCAATAAGAATGCTGAAAGTGTACGAGTTGAACGTGCGATAGAGATAATAAAAAGACTCACAACACCGCGCGAATCAGCAACAATAACAGAACTTGCCGACGAATTTCATGTGGATAAACGTACTATTCACAGAGACATTTCCTATCTTGAAAGCTTAGGCTTCAAAACCGAACTGATCATGGGAAAAAAAAGCAAATTTAAACCGTTCCGTTTCAGTTCTGAAAGTCCTCTCGCAGTCCCATTCGGTTTTACTGAGGATGAACTGCTCGCATTGCTGCTGGCAAAAACGCTTTTTTCTTCGTTAAAGGGTACACATCTGGCAGATGCGGCTGACAGCGCAGCAGAAAAGATTGCCGGTTTCTTCCCAGATGAGAAGGTCGAAGTTTTACAAAACGCAATAAATGTAATAAGCGGTCCGCTGCGCAATTACAAAGAGCACAAAGATATTATCCGCCTTCTTCTCAATTCAATTCTTGAGACAAGATGCGTTAAAATAGGCTACGATTCAAGAAGCAGCAAAAAATTTGACTCATTTACAATTCATCCATACCGAATAATTTTTTACTCTAATGGCCTTTTCCTTTCTGCATTCAGTGAAAAGCACAATGAGGTAAGAACATTTGCAATTGAACGCATTTCATTGCCCATGAAAACATCAAAAGTATTTGCGCGACCTGCTGATGCAAATTCTGTTAAAATTGAACCGTTCGGTATTCACGGCGGTAACAGCCGAACTGCAGTTGTGTGGGTAAAACCGGAAGAAAAAAAGAGAATGAAGGCCAAGCTGATTCATGGAAGCCAGAAATTCAGATTTGACCGGGATGGTTCGATGGTAATCAGCCTTGAAGTATCAGGCAAAGAGGATTTTTTCCGGTGGCTGCTTTCACAGGGCAGTTCCGTTCGGCTGTTGGAACCGGCAGATTGGGTTTCTGAATTCCAAAACACGGTAAAACAAATCTGGATCCAATACGCTCCGTAGGGGTTATCCGTGGATCAAACGCAACATATCACGAACAGCAGTATCAAGCCCGACAAACACAGCACGGGAAATAATCGAGTGGCCGATATTCAATTCTTCCATACCTTCAATAGCGGCAACGGCAGCTGTATTCAGATAATTAAGACCATGTCCTGCATTTACGCCAAGCCCGAGGGATTTTGCATAAGCTGCAGCTTTTCTGATTTTATCAAGCTCAACTGCAAGTGCTTTGCCTGATGAAGATGCATAAACACCTGTATGTATCTCTATATAATCAGCTTTGATTTTTGCTGAAGCTTCAATCTGTTTCTCATCTGGATCGATAAACATACTTACAACTATGCCGGCATCCCGCATTGCCTTAACAGAATCTGTTATCTCAGAAACAATCGCTGCGACATTAAGGCCGCCCTCTGTTGTTAGTTCTGCTCTCTTTTCCGGAACTAGAGTCACCTGCGGCGGTTTGAATTTAAGAGCTATACCTACCATTTCCTTTGTACAGGCCATCTCAAGATTGACTTTTGACTTTACAGTCTGCATAAGCAGCTCAAAATCTCGGTCATTGATATGCCGTCTATCTTCACGCAGATGGCAGGTAACACCATGAGCTCCGGCGAGTTCACATAGAACTGCTGCATGAACCGGATCCGGCTCAAGTGCGCGTCTTGCCTGCCGGACGGTTGCTACATGGTCAATATTTACTGATAATGTCGCCATTTTTCCTCACTTTACAAATAAAGAAGACAGGGGAACAATTTTTATTCCTGTTGTATCAAAACCTGCGACCATAGAAGGAATAACTTCTGCCGCATTTTTAGGACTTCTGAATATAAGTACACCGCTGCCGATTTTTTTCACAACTGCGGCATGACGAGAAACCTCTTCAAGCGCCTTGTCTGTTTTTAGTCCGCCATCGATAAACACAAGAGCACGCATATAATTGAGAGATGTTTCCTTTGCACAGGCAGCGCCATGACTCCTGTTTGATGAGACATTTTCCAAAAAGAATTTTCCACCTTTGGCAACATATTCAAAAACAGTTTTTAGATGTTTAGGCTCATCTTCAAGAATCCTCAAACCGCCTCCATATATAGTAAACCCGTTCGACTCAGGCAGATTCTGATCGATTTTTTCAAGAAGTTTTAGAAGTTT
>JAEUSG010000619.1 GCA_016788315.1 Fibrobacterota bacterium
GTTCAATAATATAAATGAATGATAAAAGAAAAAGTATTGACTGCAAACTGGATTTTCATTATATTCCTACTATCCTTATAGGTTTTGTAGACATTAAATAGATTATATTTTAACAATTATAACAAAAGGACGAAAGAATGAGCTCAAAGAACTATCGATTCGAAACGCTTGCATTGCACGCAGGTCAGCCTATTGATCCAACCCAATCCAGAGCGGTACCAATTTACCGCACAAGCTCATATGTCTTCAAAAACACTGAGCATGCCGCAAATCTCTTTGCCCTCAAAGAACTGGGCAACATTTACACAAGACTGATGAACCCCACAACAGATGTGCTTGAACAGCGCGTTACACAGCTTGAAGGCGGTGCAGCATCGGTAGCTCTCGCCTCCGGCACCTCTGCTATCTTCTATGCAATCATCACAATTGCACAGTCCGGCGATGAGATTGTTTCAGCAAACAACCTCTACGGCGGTACATACACTCAGTTCGATGCTATTCTCCCAAAATTCGGTATAAATGTTAAATTTGTTGACCCAAAAAATCCGGAAAATTTCGCAAAAGCGATTACAGAAAAAACAAAGGCTCTATATATTGAAACTATTGGCAATCCAGCTCTTGATTTTACGGATGTAAAAGCAGTTGCAGACATTGCTCACAAAAACGGTATTCCTCTCATTGTGGACGGAACATTTACAACACCATACCTTTTAAAGACAATTGAACTAGGTGCAGATATTGTAGTTCAGTCACTTACAAAATGGCTTGGCGGACATGGAACATCTATTGGCGGCATTGTAACTGATTCAGGCAAATTCAACTGGAAGAGCAGTAAGTTTCCGCTCTTCAACGAACCTGACGCAAACTACCACGGTCTGCGCTGGGCTCACGATCTGCCGGAACCTCTTGCTCCGATTGCGTTTGCACTTCGCCTTAGAACAGTGCCATTAAGAAATCTCGGTGCTGCAATTTCACCTGATAACTCATGGGCATTCATTCAGGGAATCGAAACGCTTCCATTACGAGTAACGCGTCACTCTGAAAACGCTTTAAAAGTTGCGACATATCTTAAAAACCATCCAAAGGTAGCATGGGTTAGGTATCCCGGCCTTAAAGATGATCCAGCCTATGCAACGGCGTCAAAGTATCTAAAAAATGGTTTCGGAGGAATGGTCGTAATCGGTCTGAAATCCGGATACGCAGGTGCAGTTAAGGTAATTGACAATATAAAGTTATACTCCCACCTAGCAAATGTAGGCGACGCCAAGAGTCTTATCCTCCATCCTGCAAGTACATCGCATTCACAGCTTACAGAGGCTCAGCAGAGAGAGGGTGGTCTTACACCGGATCTTATCAGACTCTCAATAGGCATAGAACATGCAGATGATTTGATAGAAGCGTGGGATGAAGTTTTAAAGCTTGTATAAAAACGTTCTACAAGGAAGTACTAATAGCGCCTACGGACATGACGCAGGCGCTGCATTTCCTATAGTAAATTCCCGAAAATTAGATCTTATAGATAATGCCTTACCACTCATGGCTTTAATGCTATACCGATATTTTTCCCCGATATTGTAACTATGATCAGATACATATACAAACGATGAGCCATCCCACTTGTAGTCACGCCATAATTCCAAAGGTTTGTCAAACACGAAAACCCAATTATTTAAACTAACCTCTTTTTCAAGTATCAATAAAAATCCATCTACCTTGACATCATTAGGTCCCCAAGTCAACTCTACCTGTTGCTGACATAATATCCTTGCATTATAAAGTACCGGTAAACTTGAAACTGAATCGCATGGATTATCTTCGTTCCAGGTTAGCGCAAAAGGTTCAGATTCCTGACTAGTAGAATTGTAATTATCTTCACGATAATGACCGACAACTGCTATATGAATCTTAGTTCCTTTCGCAGGTGACACAGCAAAGGTGTCCACGATAAAACGATTACCATTAATGTCTCGAAGCGCCCCAGCCACTCCAGCCTCAAATTCTCTGATCAAACTCATGCTGCCATCATATAACTTTACCGTGTAAAAATTGAAAATACCATTATGATCAAAAGTGATTCGCATTTTAGAAATACATATTTGATTTGCGTATGGTTGATTGGTTTTTACAGGAATTACAGGATTCATATAGACAAGCGGAATTTGATTCATCTTATCGGCAGAGATTCCAACATCAACAGCTCCCTCCATCAGAACTACATTCAAGCCATCCAATATTTTAATTCTAACATTAGCAGTTCCCTCGGCAATATCATCAATTTTCATATATCCCGCACTAAACGGAATTTTTCTCTGAAATTGCTCACCATTACTTGCATTGATATCTATCTCGACATATTCCGCTTTATTTCGCACAGTTGCTGGCGGTATAAAAGATTGTGAACCTTCAGCTGTCTTAAAAAGCATTCTAGGCGCAATCGACGCCCCATTCTCCGGTTTGGCACCATTTTTATCACATCCAGCCATTAAAGCAAGAATCAAAGAGAAAAAGATTGTAATCAATTTGTTGGCCATTTGACCTCCACGGAACCATACTGCTCTGTTTCATTTACGATAATCACTGTTGCTACGCCACCAACAACCACAAGTCCCAGTAGAACCCAGGGCCATTTACGTCTCTTCTTCTTTTTGATTTCAGGTTGCGGAGTTTCTTTAACTGATTCTTTTACAACAGGTGCATCAGAAACTACAGACGCTTGCGGTGGTATTACAACTGCCGGCGGAGGATTGGTTTTTGTTGCCGGAGGTGTCGCCTGTTTTCCGGCAAGCTCTTCTGCAACTGCCGGTAACACATCTGTAAGAACGCCATCAATTTCACCTTTATAAAACTTACTCAAGGAACGGACAATTTCACCTGATCCCACGTTTATCATACGAAGGTTCACAGAATAAGTTAGCCCAACCTTACCGATACTCCCCGTAATCATGTGATCAACGCCAAGAAGCTGTCCCATCTCAACAATACATGCCGCATCGGTACAGGCGCCGCTCTGCTGAAAACCCTGCTCCTTCAGAATAACATCCATCCGTCCGCGTTCCATAACGCGAAAGGCTCCCGTATTTGAAAGGTAGCTTGAAAGGGCATCTGTGAGTGTTCCTGCCTCGCCTTCAGCAAGACCACGCCCCTCAAGAGCTGAAACAGCAATGTTAATTTTACTTCCGGATTGTGCACTGCTAAGCGAAAAAGTGAGCACAATCAAAATCGATAATAAAAATAGTCTCATAATCCCCTTTTTTGTGTACCAGTGTAAATAAATATATATCGACACCAGTACACAACTTTTACAAGGGACTTTTCAACCTTACTTTGTATATATCAGCTTTTTTACAATTGAACCTTTATTTGAAGTTACACGTACAACATAGATTCCACTGCCATAGCCTGACGCATTCCAGTTCAGAGTTATTCTTCTTTGCGACATACCACTCTTTTTTGCGGCATCAGTCATATCTGCAACAACCTTTCCAGACACATCAAATATTTTGTACGTAGTAATTGAACTATTTGGAACACCAGTAAGAGTCAGCTTTACGACGGGGTTAAACGGGTTAGGATAAGCATTTAACAAAGGTGTTGAAGCAATCACATCGTCGCTACTTTCTGCAACTGTTACATTATGACGAATCTTAAAAACATTAGACAGATCGCTAATGTTATTTAGCGAATCAAGGGTTTTTACCGCAAAGTAAAAGGTTGTGTCACCAACTGGCAATTCCACCGTTACACTCTCAATTACCCCTGCTTCCT
Source organism: Fibrobacterota bacterium (assembly GCA_016788315.1). Classification (GTDB taxonomy): domain Bacteria; phylum Fibrobacterota; class OXYB2-FULL-49-7; order OXYB2-FULL-49-7; family JAEUSG01; genus JAEUSG01. The sequence goes on from JAEUSG010000619.1 coordinate 3,766, forward strand.
TTGATGTATTGAATACTCCACCTGGAAAAGCCTGGAAATACTTAACAGTGTCTCGATAACTGATTGTGTCCGGGCCCTCTTTAATTGGCTTATAGCTCCAGACAACATGATATCCTTTTGCTGTCGCAGGTAGTGCGAACCGCAATTTCACGCCTCCATAAAATCCCTCTCCTGTCAGATCGTTGACTTTAACCGGAGGTGTAGTGTCAAGATTAGCCTTATTGTAATAGAGCCTGCCCCATTCAACAGTTGGTCGTGCCATCCAATTTCCATCCCATGCAGTTCTGCTAAAATACATGTCTTTGCTCGGGAAAGCCGTTTTCAGGTTCTTTACAAATGGTCTATGCTGCGCCATAAGAGATATCGCCGCCATAGCATCAGCGTATGAACCACCAGATCCGCCGGGAGTGGTGTCGGCAAGACAGGCAGCCGTAGTTGTATCTGCCCAGTAATAGCAGTAATTTGCGTAATAGGTGTTCCATTCAGCATGCGCCCAAAGGGTCTGAAAACCTTTTTGCCACTTTAATGGGTGCGTACCTTCAACCATTTGCATATATGAAGCTATTGCACGATCCAAAAACTGCAATTGAAATGGTCCTTCACCGATTGGAACACTGTATTTAGGAAAGGTTTTAGCTGCTCTCGTATGAACAGTACTTACCCATTTATCGGCATATTGAAGATATTCAGAACCGTTAGTCATTCTCATCGCACTTAGGAATGCAGCAAATGTGTGCCCGCTTCCACGGGTTGCCATATTTCCCAGTGAAGAATCGTTCATAACGTTTTTCTGAACCGACTTAAAGTATTCACACCAGAAAAGCATGCAGTCACGAATCCATGGATCGCCTGAGAAATTATAGAACTCTTCAACATTGTAAACCCAGAGATGTTCAAAATCCCTGGCTCCCCAGCTGTAACTATTCGTACCAGGGCGATACGCTCCTCCTTTGCGCATATAGTATTCAGCTGCAGTAGAGCGCCATTCACCGCTGCAGTAGTTTACCTTACCCATTGCAGAGGTTGAATTCATACTCTCTTTCCACCCAGGACACCAGTATCCGCGCAGATTCATCTCTCCCAAAGCCCACATTTCCGCCTGAAAAAAGCGTCCAGGTGCACCATCAATCAGGAAGCCAGCCATAGAAGAGGGCCATGAGCCTGTACCGCATACATAACGTCGATCACTTCTGAAATTGTTCCATGACATAGAGAAAGCATCTTTTGTATAGTCAAAGTTGTCTGCACTCCATGTCAAGGTATCTGAAGTAGCAGCAGGCATGGTAACAACTGATGAGTCAGGCAGCGTACCGCCGAATTCCACCGTTGTGCCGCATTGTCTATGCCATTTGTATGGAACTGAAGCAACAGGGGGCCACTGGAAATTGCGGTTGTATTGTGTTAACTCTTCATTGGTTGCAGATGCACCATGGAAATAATAGAGATACTCTTTTCTTATGCCACGCATATCATCAAGAACGTAATAACTGATAGTATCCTTCTGCATTGCCCAATTGCGCCAATTGCATTCGTAGTATTTTGTTTCCGGGAAGGGGGAAGCCGATATAACGCCATTTGCATCTACTGAATATCCATTAGGATTAGCCTGCCAGAAAAATCTTTCTGTTAACATAAGTCCCTTTGAAGCATCGCTGACATCGAACCAGCCGGGAAGCATCTCTTCTGCTGAGTCAACAGCAGCTCCGGCGCCATCCTGAAGACGCCATGTTTTTGCCCCCCACTGAATAAGCCTGCATCCCGTTCCTGACGCTCTGGATTTGGCAACTGTAGAAGTTCCAAATCGAACTGTTGGTGATGTTACAGCAAGGGGGGTTCTAAGTGAAAAATCTTTAAAGTATACAGGATAACCCCACGTTGTCCGATCACCATTTACAAGACCGGCATCAACTTTTACAAAACGCGATCCGGCGTAGGCATATATACGAAAAATAAAACCTGGTGTATTCGTTGTTGAATCTACACTTCGACCATAGCTTTCAAGGCGAAGAACCACTCTCATTGGCCCTGATTCCTCTATTGTAAAGGTATCGATTGTCCTATCTTTAAATTCCTGAACACCTCTATCATTCTTAAAAAACGCTCCCTGCTGACCATTTGAATCGGCAACCAGAACATCTCCCGGCATAAGCCAAACCTTATTGAAAAGATTAAAGCCGCTCTTTTTAACGGTAAATTTTAGTGCTCCGGTGTTAACGGTAAGGATGCTGCCATTTTCAGTTACACTTACTGCGTTTGTCGGAGCTACCGCTGTACCAGCATCGCGAAGGTAAAATTTTGCACTGCCCTTAGCGGACAACGTTGCCTTAAAAACAACCTGAACAAAACGGAGACTGTTATCCTGAAATGCATATCTCAAAATAGGATTGAACTGCGCAGGAACCGGATTGTTTGATGCATCAAAAAGTCTGAAAGAAGCGGTGGTGGTAAATGCCCCCTTTGGCATTGGCACCATAACGGTCACAGGCCAGTCCGAAACTGCGAATCCTGAAGGCTCTTTTACGGTGATTGGAACTTCAAGCGCGCTGATAGAAACGATAATCAATAGTGCGATACAAAGTGCTTTTTGCATACATTCCCCTTTTTAATCGTGTTACAATAATATCTACAACTATTATGCCTTAAGCGCAACTCCCTTATTTATTAAGTACTTAAAATGAGCAGGACATTTAAGAAATGTTAATATTTTGTTTATTTTAAGCGCGTAATGTAATTATTTTGTTAACATGAACTTCGACGCACTCCTTTCCAACCATCCATTCCTTGAATTTTTCTGTTCAGGAAGATATGGATTAATACTACTGAGCAATCAGGGCATAACAACTAACATATATAATCTTGACAAAAACATACGATCAGAATGGCTAGGAACTCTGCTGGAGCGTCCGATATCAGACTTCTACCATATACCTGAAGAAAAATTCAGTGCTCTGCGCATTCAAGACATAGACAAAGAGAGGAACAGTGTAAATTCTTTAAGATCTTATGCCAGATACCCATCGAAAAGCTACGTAACAGATATTCTTCTGCCTAACAGCGAATACAGTAATGAGAGCCAAAGCGCCCTTTACCTCTTTCGTACCGAAGCAATAATCTTTGGAGTAATCACATTCAATCAATACCTTCCTGCAATTTCACTCCAGAATTCCGACCCTATGCTTATAACCGACGAAAGGGGGAAAATCACCGCATTCAATGATGCGTTCTTAATCCTTCACGGTAAAAGCACCCCAAAAGATCTGCTAAACAACAACAAACTACGCACTCTTCTTCAATTCAAAGTAAAAGGAAAGTTCAGAGTCCGTACCTCTCCAAACAAACCATGCCCTGTCAAAACAATTGACTTTTCAACAAACGAAAGAAACGAGCTCAACTATATCCCTTTAAAACTACCTCTTGATTGTACGATACAAAATTTTGAATTCTCTCTTAAACTAACCTGTTTGAATGGTATTCCACCTTCAATTGTTATTCGGGCAGCAGAAAATGATCCATCCGACAAAAGGGGTTTTCTCATTGGCCCAACCGATGAGAAAGGCAGCCTAATATTAAAAAAAAGGCATCGTTTGGAAAAAACCGCCTTTTGCAATCCTGAAATTTTTAAAAGCCCTATGGAATTTACCATATCTTATTATGATGGCCGAATTCGATACTACATAAACAGGGTACTTTACTTCTCATATGAAGATTTTGAAGGTTTTTCCGACAACCTAAACAAGATGGGCTTATCTCTTGCAGTCAGACCTCACTCAACTATATCAATAAATGGCTCTAATCTTTCAGCATCTAAACCGGGCCCTGGCAGAAACATATTCCTATATGCCAGAGTAAAAGCTAAAACTGACAATCTCTACCGTGTACACGAGGAAGCAACTTCAATAAATGGCGTACCCAGAAAATGCTGGCGTCTCGAAAACATTACAGGTTTTGAAGATGAAATTGAGAGACTCAAAGCAAAAATAGAAAAGGAACTCAGCCAGAACAGAAACAGTTCTGCTGTTATCGGCAGAAGTGAAAAGATGAAATCCATCAAAGAGACCGTACAAATTCTTGCTGCTCAGGCACGCTCTCTTCTGATAGTTGGAGAAACCGGTACTGGCAAAGAGGTGCTGGCTTCCCATTTTCATAAACTTTCACAGAGAGCGGACAAACCATTTATAAAACTGGACTGCTCATCTATTCCGGCAACCCTTCTTGAATCAGAAATGTTCGGCCACGAACAGGGTGCCTACACAGGCGCAATTCGCTCACGGGCGGGCAAATTTGAGCAGGCTCAGGGAGGAACCCTTTTTCTTGACGAAATCGCAAACATCTCGATGGAAACGCAGGCAAAACTTCTTGGAGTTATTGAGGATTTGAAAATCACAAGACTTGGAGGACACAAAACGCTCTCTCTGGATCTAAACATTGTCGCAGCATCAAACAGAAATATGGAAGAACTCATAAAAGAGGGGCGCTTTCGAACTGACCTGTATTATCGATTAGACCGATTCAGACTTGAACTACCCCCTTTACGGGATAGATTGGAAGACCTTCCCGAATTCTGTGTATTGTTTATAAAAGAGGCAAACTCACTTTACCGAAGAAGCGTTAATACCGTATCTGAAGAGGGTTACCAGAAACTTTACGCCCACTCCTGGCCTGGAAACGTAAGAGAGCTGAAAAATGTCATAAACAGGGCCGTTCTCTTTTGTAAAGGCACAAAACTAACACCGGAACTTTTGGAAACAGGGATATCTTCTGGGAGCGGCGATAAAAGTTTCACTAAACCTGCAAGAAGAGGGATAACACGCGAAAATCTTGAAATCGCTCTGCGCAGGCATGAGGGCAGCATAACCCTTACCGCCTCGGAATTTGGGGTCTCCAGACTCACAATATATCAAAGGATGAAGCGATATTCACTTAACGCATCTTCCTTCAGGCATCCGCTCCATTAATAAAGTTATATTTGCTCCCGAAGGAGCATAATAAATGAGCAATGTCCGCCGTATATTTGTTGAGAAAAAACAGGGTTTTGACATCCACGCAAACCACCTTGAACATGATTTAAAGGGATACCTCGGTATTTCCTCCATAAAATCGGTACGGGCGCTGGTTCGATATGATATAGAGGGAATCTCTGACGGCGATTATAAAAAAGCGCTGCACACGATTTTCTCAGAACCGCCTGTTGATAACATTTTTGAAACTTCCATCACACTCGCATCAGACGAAAAGATGTTTGCCTATGAATATCTACCTGGACAATACGACCAGCGGGCTGACTCAGCTGTCCAGTGTATAAAAATGGTTTCAGACGGATCAAGTTCGCCAAATCTCACAATCAAAGCTGCTCAGGTTGTTATTCTTAAAGGGAATGTCTCGGATTCCGACATAGCTACCGCCAGACAATACCTCATTAATCCTGTCGATAGCCACGAAGCTTCACTTACAATTCCGTCAACTCTTGAAGAAAAGCTCACAGTTCCTGATGATGTTCCAGTGCTGACAGGCTTCATTGCACTTGCACAAAAAGAGCTTATTGAACTGCGAAAAAAACTCGGCCTTGCAATGAGCAATGACGACATTACATTCTGTCAGGCATATTTCCGAGACACAGAGAAGAGAGATCCCTCTCTTACTGAAATTAAGATGCTCGATACCTACTGGTCTGACCACTGCCGACACACTACATTTCTTTCCGAAATTGGAAATGTCTCATTCGAAGATTCGCCTCTTACCAAACCAATTAGCGAAGCCTATGATTCATACCTTGAAGCACGTAAAGAATTAAAGAGAACAGAAAAGGCTGTCTCACTTATGGATATCGCTCTTGCCGGAATGAGAATCCTAAAAAAGAGGGGGATGCTTAACGATATTGAAGACACTCACGAAGTAAACGCATGCAGCATTGTTGTACCGGCAATTGTTAACGGCAAAACTGAAGAGTGGCTTGTTATGTTCAAAAATGAAACTCACAACCACCCTACAGAAATTGAACCATTCGGCGGAGCTGCAACCTGTTTAGGCGGTGCTATACGCGATCCGCTTTCCGGACGTTCATACGTGTACCAGGCCATGCGCGTAACAGGCGCAGGCGATCCGCGGAAAAAGCTTTCCGAGACAATGAAAGGCAAACTTCCTCAGCGAAAAATCTGTGTTGAAGCCGCACACGGATACAGCTCATACGGAAACCAGATTGGCCTTGCAACCGGTATTGTAAATGAAATCTACCACGATGGATATGTCGCAAAGAGAATGGAGATCGGTGCTGTTATTGCAGCTGTTCCACGTTCAAATGTCACACGCGGTAACCCCGCTCCCGGCGACGTAGTCATTCTTGTAGGTGGTAGAACAGGCCGCGACGGCTGCGGTGGTGCAACCGGCTCATCCAAAGGCCACACAGCAGAATCTATCGCAACATGCGGTGCTGAAGTACAAAAAGGTAATCCGCCCGTTGAAAGAAAAATTCAACGACTTTTCAGAAATCCTGAAGTAAGTAAAATCATTAAAGTATGTAACGATTTCGGCGCAGGCGGTGTTTCTGTTGCAATCGGCGAACTGGCAGACGGTCTCGTAATTGACCTTGATAAAGTTCCAAAAAAATATGATGGCCTCGACGGAACTGAGCTTGCCATATCTGAATCACAGGAGCGTATGGCAGTATTACTGTCGCCTGAAAATGCAGCACGGTTTATTGCAGAAGCGGGCAAAGAGAACCTTGAAGCAATTCAGGTTGCAACCGTTTCCAAAGAGGCTCGCGTAACAATGATGTGGCGCGGCAAAAAACTGGTTGACATCTCAAGAGAATTCATCAACACAAACGGCGTAATGCAGAAAAGTACAGTAAAGGTAAAAACACCGGAGAATCCAATTTCACAGCTCGAATCAGCAGATCCAGCACTGACAAAGCTTTCAGTAAATGATGCTTGGATAAAAATGGCCGGAGATCTTAATGTCTGCAGCCAGCAGGGATTAATTGAGAGGTTCGACAGCACTATCGGAGCAGCCAGCGTGCTCCTTCCATTCGGCGGACGCACTCAATCTACACCTGCTGAAGTCATGGCCGCAAAATTGCCCATATTAAACGGTGACACAGAAACAGGCACTTTAATGGCTCATGGATTTGATCCATTTCTGTCAGCAAAAAGCCCCTTTCATGGGGCGCAGTATGCAGTTATCCACTCTATCGCCAAGATAGTCGCTGCAGGCGGCAGCCACAGAAACATCCGCCTTACATTGCAGGAATATTTTGAGCGACTTGGAACTGATCCGGAAAAATGGGGCAAACCTTTCAGCGCACTCCTTGGAGCATTTGCCGCTCAAACGGCATTTGGCACACCGGCTATCGGCGGCAAGGACAGCATGTCCGGTACTTTTGAGAACATCTCCGTTCCTCCGACCCTTGTATCATTTGCAATGGTTCCGGCAAATGTAAACAAGATCATTTCTCCAGAATTTAAAAAGGCTGGAAACAAGGTCGTCATTTTTAAAGCGTCACACGACAAAAACGGAACAGCAGACTTTGCAAAGCTTCATGAGATATACGATAAAGTAAATGCTCTCATATCAGCTGGACAGATTATCAGCGCTCATACAATCGGCTTCGGCGGCATAGCGGCGGCAATTTCAAAGATGTGTTTTGGAAATAAACTGGGGTTTAAATTTTCGGAAAAAGTCGACCACAACACACTCTTTGCATCGGACTATGGCTCAATTATTGCCGAAGTAACAACTAAGGACAACAACGCTGCTGTTATCGGCGAAATTACTGAAGAGGCTGTCATTTCTGTCAACGGGGATAAAATTTCCATTGATACAATTTACAGCGCCTGGGCTTCTCCGCTGAATGGTGTGTTTCCGCAAAAAGCAGCCGACAGTGAAGGCAAAGCTGCAGCAATTAATGATGATAGACGGAACACCAAGAGACCTTCGCTGAAATGCGCAAAACCACGAATTATAATACCGGTATTCCCTGGAACAAACTGCGAATATGATTCTGCACGCGCTTTTGAAAAAGCTGGCGGAATTGCAAAAACATTCATCATCAGAAACATGACATCATCTGATATCGAGGAATCTATAAAAGGGCTTGCCGTTGAAATTGACAACTCTCAAATCATCATGATTCCAGGCGGATTCAGCGCAGGCGATGAACCTGATGGCTCAGGAAAATTCATAACTGCTGTTTTCAGAAATCCTCTGGTTTCAGCTTCTGTAATGAATCTTTTGAAGAAAAGAGATGGTCTTGTTCTTGGCATATGTAACGGCTTTCAGGCTCTTATCAAACTTGGACTGGTTCCTTATGGTGAAATCAGAGACCTCTCGCCGGAAAGCCCGACACTGACCTTCAATACAATAGGCCGCCACATATCAC